>DATCXS010000153.1:0-5839 GCA_036565645.1 Mucilaginibacter sp. | reverse complement strand
GGCCCGAACACATTACGGGAGTTGGGGATGATCTTGGTCGAGTTGATCTTAACCTCTTTCAACACCCGGCCGGTCAGCTCATAATCATCCTTGCCCATAGCCGCCTTGCGCTTCACATAATTTAGCTCCACGGTGTCGGTATTAACATACCAGGGCGTCGCCAGGATTTTGGCCGCCTCCGGTTTTATTACCGATTGAAAGCGCTCAACCGATACCTCGCCAAAGCTTTTTACCTTCCCCTTAACATTAATAGCTTGCAGCAGATAAGCTCCGCTGTCAATATGGGGCAGGTTTTTAAATTCAAAAAGACCCTTGGCATCGGTAGTGGTCTCATCCGAAAATACCGGCCGCAATGAAGTTACCCTTACGGTGCTGTTTACAAGTGGTTTGTTGGAAACATTGCTGGCTCTGCCTCTTATGACATAGGGCTGCTCGACCTTGAATTTCACAGGTTTGGCAGGCGCAAAGACATCCCTCCAATCATATCCCGTCCATCCCTGCGTCAGCATCAGGTTGTCCAGCGCCTGCCAGGCCTGTTTATCTTTATGGGTGAGATAATAACCCGGGTTTTCAATTTCTCCCTTCAGCTCAGATTTAAGCAGCAGACTGGCGGCCTTGCCATTGTTGCCCAGGCTGTCGGGTTTAACCTGCGAGTCGTCGGTAACGGCCAGCGAGAAGCTGCCCTGTACCGGCATACCACTTTTATCTTTAACTTCAATTTCCAGTCCCACGCTGTCGCGCTTCAGATAGCTGCCTTTATTCGGTTTGATGCTCGCATCGTTATTGTTAATAAAAACTGCCCGTTCATTAAGCGGGGTACGGCCCTTAAAGAAGGTGAACCTGGTGATACCGGTCGGGAACTGATTTTTAGCTACCGAAAACGTAGAATTGTTCAAATCAACTTTTTGCGAATAATAGATCACGCCCCTTGCCATACCGATCAGATAACAGGCGCTATCGGCAGGTAATGATCCGGTACCGAAAAGTTCGATCTTCAGGCTGTCGCCCTGTTCAGGGTTATCAACGTGCATGACCGTACCTGCCGGTTGTATTTTAGGCAACTCAAATGCCTTAGCTACCGGCTCGCTAATTTGTGCCTTATAGTGCTCACCGGCTTTTGGCGTAAACTCAAATGATCCCATGCCATCATGAAGCGGCATAAATGAGGCCACCTGATTATTCTGGCTGTCAAAGATCCCGCCGGTTACAGCTGTGCCCCGGCCGTCTTCGGCTATCGCTTTAAAGCCAACCACCGATTTAATGCCCGCCACCAGGTTACCGCTTTCAGGTAAAAACTGCACATCAATATTTTGATTACGGTTGATAATGAGCGGTACCTGCGTTATCATATAGCCGTCGTCTTTATTCAAACTGGTAATCTGTACCCGTATCCGCCGCCCGTCTGATTTGCGGCCAAGTTCCTGGCTGATATTCAGGCTGCCGTCCGAGCCGGTTTGCATTTCTTGCTTGGACAGGTAGTGCCATTCGTCATAAACCTTAACCTCGACCTTTTGGTAGGCAACCGCCCGCGAAGGATCATCGGCATGAGTTAATTTAAGGTTAGCCTGTAACCGGTCTTTATTACCCACCTGCTGTATTTTGCTGGCCGAGTTGACCAGCCAGCTTTTAGTAGAAGGGATACCCAGATAAAAACGCTGCGTGAAGACATAGTTCCCGTCAAAGTTCTGCATCCAGTTGGTGTAGGCCCGCAGCGTATAGCCGCCCTCTTTAAACATGACCGGCTTTAACGGGATCTGCCCGCGGCCAATGCCGTCTTTTATAGGGATGCTCACTCTGCGCACCACATTTGTGCTGTCATCATCCAGCTCGACATATAATATGCCGCTTCTGTGCGAGGCGGCCAGGTTAACGCCATCCAGCACATAGCTTTTAAACCAAAGCGTATCGCCGATATTGTAATAGGGCTTATCGGTATGCAGGTACACTTTCTCTACCGGCAGGCGTTGGTTAAAACTATCCAGCGGCGCAGTGATCTTAGCCAGGTTTTTGTCGGTAGCAGGCAAAGTATAATTCAAGTTAGCTGATGCCTGTCCTCCGTCTACAGTATACCTGTATACCTGCCTGCCCAGTTCGCCTGCAGCGTTAATGCCTTCCACAACTACTTTATAAGTGCCCGACCCGTCAGCATTATAAAAGTTAAACGAGCAGTTTCCTGAGGCATCAGTTTTTAAGTACGGGTTCCAGTAGATGGTGGTTCGCAGATCGGGTTGGTTTAGGTCGACACCACGCCGGTCGTAACGCGGTATGTAAAACTCGCGTACCCTATTGAACCCCTTTGGAGAAATATTGGCTATGCTTGGATTATATATCCTTCGGCTGCTACCCAGCCTTGTCAGTATCAATACACCAGGGCCGCCTAAAAAGTTAACCATAGCCTGGTTTGACCTCACCACTTCTATTTTGGCAATATCTTCCGGTGCATAGCTTAAATCCAAAGCCTCTGAAAGCTGTTGAGGGTTGAGTTTCCGCCCGTCAATATACAGCGCTATGGGATTATCGGCATTTCGGAAAGAAGATCTGTAGGTAGAGTTGCCCTGTAAAAGCTCTAAAGTGCTGCCATCCGGTCCGGAGCCTATTCTGATACCCTGCAGCCGGGCTTGCAGATATTGCGCCAGACTGATATAATGCGAGGCTTCATCGGCATCAACATTAATTACCTGGTCGGCCGACTGCTCGTTGATCTTAAACATCCCTTGCGGCGCGATATCGCCAGCCGGTACTGAAAGTTTTTTTGCTCGAATATTTACTTCCCTTAGCCGGTGTACCTTGTCCAGCAGGCCCATTTTTTCGTAAATATCGTCGTCATTTTTAGCGTTATTTAAAAATGCCTTTAAGCTGCCTGCAATATTGGTGCTTACATCGGGTAAATTAATATTAGGGTTGATTTTTATTTTAGGAAGGGTATCTAAAGTAAGGATAGCATGATCGCTGGTACCCATACGCGCCTGCACGGTAAATTTGATACTGTCGGTCATAAATATGCTGTCAAAAGAAAAGTGTCCATTCGCATCCGTTGTAGTGCTTTTAGCCACTTTGGCTCTGAGCGATATCAGCTCAACTTTGGCATTTGGCAAAATACGGTGGCTTAATGTGGTCACCGTGCCTGATATAGAAACACCTAATCCTTCAACCGCGAATTTAGGTTTTGTGGTAACTGCGTTATTTAACTCTTTCCAGGTAAAACGGCGATAACCCTGGGTAAGCATCAGGTTGTCCATTGCTTTATCAACCTCCTGGTTTTCGTTGTTAAAGTAATAATTGGGCTGTTCCACATAGCCTTTTAAATCAGAAGTGAGCAACAGGTTTGAAAAAATGGTACTCTCTTTATTTTCGTCAAACGGAACTTTGCTCTCATCGATCACCGACACCGAGAAATTACCGAATGTGGGCTGTCCTTTGCTGTCTTTAGCATTCAATTCTACCAGTACATGCTCTTTGCTGCCATAGGTTGTTTTGGCGGTTTTAAGGTCGAGCGATAACCGGTCATTGCTGCGGATAAAAGCGATGCGCTCATTCAGAGGCTCGCCAGAGCTGTCAAAGAGTGTAAACTGGGCAATCCCGGTCGGAAACGCTTTTTTATCAAGCCAGATAGACGTAATGGGCTTTTCTACTTTTATCGGCGAAGAAAGCACAACCTGTCCATTAGTATGCGCAATGATGTTAACCGTAGATTGCAGCAACGGGGCCGATGCCTGGACACGCACCAAAATACTGTCATTATTGGGCTGATATACGCTGAGCACATAGCCTTGGTCTGCAGCCTTAGGCAACAGAATGGTTTTAGTGCTGCCATCGTCAAAAGTAATGTTGGCGCTGTAGGTTTTACCGGCTTCGGGCTTAAGCAAAAAGCTGCCCATACCTGCGTGCAGCGTTTCTATTTGGGCTAATTGATTACTATTGTTGTCGGTTATGGTTCCTTTAATGTTGATGCCTAATCCGTCAATACCTACTGCTTTAAACGCCACGTGCGAGGACAAGCCATTAACTAAATTACCGCTTTCGGGGAAGAACTGCACATCGCTTTGCGACAAAGCTGCCTTGATTGGAAACTCGCGGATAATGGTGTTTTTTCCGTCCTTTAAATAAGTGCGGATATAGGCCCCGGCCGAATTTTGCCTTACATCATCAGGAATGTTGATGGCTAAATTCCCCGATGCATCGGTAGTGCTGTTTTGTTGCCAAATGGCTTTGTTTTTTCGCTTTATCTCATACCGGATATTTTGTTTGCCTAAAACGCTTCCTGCATTGTTTGTATAGTTGAGCACTGCCTGGAGCCGGGTTTTGCCCTTGTCTGTTTTATATGCAAAATCAGCTTTGGCTATTATATTGCCCCCGGCTATATCGCCTACTAAAAAAGTATGATCATAAAAATAATCCTCACCGGCATTACGCATCCATTGCGTGTAAGCGCGCAGGCGGTAATTGCCCTGCTGGTAATTATCTTTCAAAATAAAATCGCCGATCACCATGCCAGAGGTTACCGGCAATTTGAGCTGTTGTATCAGCGAATCGTTCTGATTGATCAACTCCACATATATGGCGCCGCTTAATGCCGACAACTGATGCCTTGAACCGATAGTCAGATAGCCTTTAAACCAAATGGTATCGCCCAGGGCATAATAGGGTTTGTCCATGTGCAGGTAAACCTTTTCCTGCGGGATGCTGTCTGTCCAGCGTTGCAGGTTAGTTACCAACTTGCTCAACGGATCCTCATCGCGCGGGATAAACGCCAGCAAGCCTAATGTAAAGCAGCTAAGCGCAAGTTTAATAATCAGTTTGTGTGGTTTTTTCATTGGTTTAGGTTTAGTTGTTTGCCGATGCCTGCTCTCCATCCACATTGTATCTGTACACTTGCCTGCCCAGCTCGCCCGCGGCGTTAATGCCTTCAACAATAACTTTATAAGTGCCTGGACCATCGGCATTAAAAAAGTTGAAAGATGCCTTGCCATTAGCATCCGTTTTTAAATACGGGCTCCAGTAAACGGTGCTGCGCAGATCGGGTTGTTTTAGGTTTGCCTTTGGTCTGTCATATCGCGGCGAATAAAACTCGCGCACTTTATTGAAACCTTTTGGGGTGATATTGACAACACTTGGGCTATATACCCTGCGGACATAACCTCTTTTGGTGTATATTAACATAACAGGTGTTTTACCGTTGCCGTACAATGCTATTAATGGATTAAACCTGCTTAATAAATCTATTTTAGCGATGTCTTTTACCTCTAATGTACTGCCGCTAAAAAGTTCCACCGTTTCATCCTGATTAAGTGCTCGTCCATTTAAACAAACGGGCATATTAGGTACCATACCTCCTTGGACCATTATAAAATTCACCTTAGGTAATTGCCCCTGTAGATAAATACCTGGAGAAGGATACCCATCCTGTTGCTCAACATAAAAAGTGAAATCAGCGTGGCCATCGGGAACCATAGGGCCCCATTGCGCAGAATAATTTTTCAAAGGATCAGGTTTCTGTGCTCTTATCTTCACTTCTTTAAGCCTGTGTACCTTATCCAGCATTCCCAGTTTCTCGTAAATATCATCCTCCTTTTTACCACCTTCTAAAAACTGTTTTAAACTACTATGGATATTCAGGCTGGCATCGGCCAGGTTAGGGTTGGGGCTAATTTTTATTCCGGGGATTCTATCTAATATCAGTTTAACCTTATTACCGCCTTTGGTGGTACGGGCCTGTAGCGAAAACTTAATACTATCGGTAACAAACATAGGCTCAAACTTAAACCGGCCTGTAGTATCGGCAGTAGCCGACTTCATCAGCTTAGCTCTTAGCGATACTAAGCTGATAGTAGCTCCAGCC
>DATCXS010000187.1:0-4397 GCA_036565645.1 Mucilaginibacter sp. | reverse complement strand
ATCAAGCCTTGCAGCTTTATCGAAGCCGATAGATCGGCCAATGCCTGCTCATCAAATTCGGTACGTGGCTGGAAAGGATTAACCTCTATCTCAGCTATTTTAATTTCATTCACCGAGCCAAGAGGATTAATCTCTGCAGCCGATGCACCTATGTTAGCGTTGTTTGATTTTTTGTAGGGAAGTACATTTTCAGAATCATTTAACAGTGCGCTCAATCCTTTGCCTAAAGCATTCCTTTTTTCTGCACTCATTTTATGCTGTTTCTGTAGTTTCCGCTAATTCATCCTTCATTAAACCATTTTTGCGTATCACTTCGCGGGCCAGATTAAGGTAATTGATAGCCCCTTTACAAGTAGCATCATGCATAATTACTGACAAGCCAAAGCTTGGCGCCTCGCTTAAGCGGGTGTTACGTTGTATGATGGTTTCAAACACCATGTCTTCAAAATGATTTCTCACCTCCTCGACCACCTGGTTTGAAAGGCGTAGCCTTACATCATACATGGTTAGTAATATACCCTCAATTTCTAACTGAGGGTTTAAGCGGTTTTGTACAATTTTTATAGTATTTAATAATTTACCCAGCCCCTCTAACGCAAAGTATTCGCACTGTACAGGTACAATTACCGAGTTAGCAGCGGTTAGGGCATTAATGGTGATCAAACCTAAAGAGGGCGAGCAGTCAATGATAATAAAATCATAGTCGTCGCGCACCTTGTTGAAAACCTCCTGCATTTTATACTCGCGGTTGTCCAGGTTGATCATCTCGATCTCGGCACCCACCAGGTCAATGTGCGCAGGCAGCAGATCAAGATTTGGAGTATCGGTTTTTATGATAGCCTCGCTCGGGTCAACTTCATTAATGATACATTCATAAATGCTGTTTTTTACATTGCGGGGATCGAAACCAATACCAGAAGTAGCATTAGCCTGCGGATCTGCATCAACTAACAGGGTTCTGTACTCTAATACGGCTAAACTTGCAGCCAGATTTATGGAAGATGTGGTTTTACCAACACCGCCTTTTTGATTGGCTAATGCAATTATTTTACTCATTCTATGTCTCCAAAATTTATAACAGTGTCTATTACAACCAAAAATAGAAAGATAATTTTCTACCTTCGGGGAACTTTTATCAGCGCTAAGATATAGATTTAAACAATGTAGAAATCCACAGTTTTGGCCGATTTACAAACAATTTATGAATGAGCGAACGAGTGATTGAGTGGATGAGTAAATGATATAAACGGTATTGTTCACTATAACCCACATACTTATCAATAAAAAAGAAACATTCACAAATCGCTCATTCACTCAATCACTCATTACCAACAAAAAGCATGATAACCATCATATCATCTACCAACCGTCCGGGAAGTTCGACAATTAAAGTAGCGCGGTACTACCAAAAAAAATTAACCAAAAAAGGCGCAGAAGCGCAAGTTTTATCATTAGAGCAGTTGCCGCCCAACGTTTTGGCTACCGACTTGTACGGAAAACGCAGCAACGAATTCCAGGTTATTCAGGACATTGTTGATGCTACCGATAAATTCATTTTTGTAATCCCTGAATATAACGGCAGCTTCCCCGGAGCCTTAAAAGTTTTTGTCGATGCCTGCTCTTTTCCTTATAGTTTTTATGACAAGAAAGCCGCTTTGGTTGGCGTATCGTCAGGCAAGTATGGTAACATCCGGGGCGTCGATCATTTTACCGGGGTGTGCCATTATGTACATTTAAATATCATGCCGTTAAAGCTGCACATAGCCAATATTAAAACTGAAATTAATGAGCAAGGCGATTTGTTTAAAGACGATACTGTAAAGTTTGTTGAAGAACAGATGGACAAGTTTATCAGGTTTTAAAACATTTACACTTCAGTTGGCCGACGATGCCCGTAACAGTATCCACGTAAATATACAATAGCTTTCGTATCTAACATCTTACAATTAAAATAGTCCTTTTATATAACCAAAGGGCTATTTTTGATTTATATCTAACGTTATTAAACCGTGTTAAAAACAACTCTTGCCACAATTTTAATTTTGATGGGTGGCTCTGCAGCTATCGCCCAAAACAATCATAATATTACAAAGCCTGATACTAATAAACTAAATTCAGTAACAGTTAAAGGTTATCTGTCAGAAAAGCCTTTATTGAGCATTCCTGCATCCGTCAGCGTGATAACGCCCGATCAGCTTAAGCTACAGCCCGATGCTTCTTTAGTGTCGGCAGTAAATACCATTCCGGGTGTGCGTATGGAAGAGCGTTCGCCGGGGAGCTACCGCCTTTCTGTACGCGGCAGCTTATTGAGATCGCCATTTGGCATACGCGATGTTAAAATTTATTACGATGAACTGCCATTAACCGATGCCGGCGGCAATACCTACCTGAATGCCATTGATTTTAACAGTGTACAAGGCCTTGAAGTGTTAAAAGGCCCTGACGGAAGCTTATTTGGGGCCAACTCGGGCGGTGTGGTTTTAATCAGTCCGGTTAACCGTTTTGATAACAGCAATTTTGTAACCGCAGGTTTTACCGGCGGGTCGTACGGACTGGTGCATGAAAATATCGGTTTGCAAAACGTCAGCAAAAACAATCAGCTTAACATCAGCCAGGCGTATGAGACCTATCATGGTTATCGTGTACACAGCGATATGCATCGTCACTACTTTCAGTTAAACGATAAGCTGACCTACGGGGGTGCCAACTCCATAAAAATTTTAGGTTTTTATTCAGATTTGAGCTACGAAACACCCGGCGGACTGACATTGGCGCAGGTAGCCATCAATCCGAGAATGGCGCGCCCCTCAACACTGTTTGTTCCGGGAGCGATTGCCCAACATGCCAGCATCACCAATAAAATGACCTATGGCGGCGCGGTGAACGAGTGGCACCTTACAGACCGCATTCGTAATGTGTTTGCCGTGTACGGCGCGTATGTTGACTTTACCAATCCGTTTATTACCAATTACGAGCAGCGCTATGAGCGCACTTACGGTATGCGCACCTATTTTGAGTTTACCGGCGAGCGAAAAAGCAACTTTAACTGGAAAGCCAATGTGGGCATGGAGTGGAGCCAAACCAATGCCGATAACAACGATTATGGCAACCGCCTCGGCGTACGCGATACTGCGCAAAGTTTAGATAAGGTAAACACCGGCACGCATTTCTTTTTTGCACGGTATGAAGAAACTATTGCAAACCGCCTGCACGTGGAAGCTGCCGCCAGCTTAAACTTCTATGGCTATGATTTCAAGAATGTTTATCCGCAAATGCAGACTGCATTTACTAAACAAACATTCTCGCCGCAGGTAATGCCGCGTATAGCGCTATCCTACGAAATCAATAACAACTTTGTGTGGCGGGTGTCGACCAGTCGTGGTTATTCAACGCCTACCTCGGCCGAAATACGGCCATCTAATAATATTATCAATGCCTCATTACAGGCTCAATACGGTTGGAACTATGAAACAGGCTTCCGTCTGCGCAGTAATGACGAAAGCTTTTTGTTGGATGTATCGGCATTCTATTACCATCTGAACAATGCCATTGTACGCCGCCTTAACAATGACGAAACCGAGTACTACACCAACTCGGGCGATATCAAGCAACCGGGCCTGGAACTATATTTCAGCGATTGGATCATCAAGCCTAAAGACAGCGGCTTTATTCGTGGCTTGCAAATTGGCGAATCATTCACGCTGAGCAAGTTTACCTTCGGTAATTACCATGATGCTACACGCGGCTATGCGGGCAATGAACTCACCGGCGTACCGCGCAATGTGAGTGTTGCCAGTGTGCAAGTTAAATTCCCACAATCATTATATCTGTATGCGCAGTACAATGCTACCGCTCGCATCCCATTAAATGAAGCCAATACTTTTTATGCACCTCGCTATAACCTGGTGCAGGCAAAGGTTGGCTGGCAGCATCAGTTGGGCAATAAATCGCAGTTGGAAGTTTTTGCCGGAGTTGATAACCTGTTAAACGAGTATTATAACCTGGGAGCAGATCTGGACGCGGTGGGTAATCGTTTTTACAACCCATCGGCATTGCGCAACTACTACGGCGGGTTTAATGTGAAGTTTTAAATACTGAATTTGATCCAGCCATTACCTTCATGGCCAAAGATGAATTGTTTGGGATAGATAATCTCGGCCAGCAGTTCGATATTATTGATCATATTTTCGTTGGACTTATCCAGGAAGATATCGCCATCAACAATATAAAAGCGGTTACTTTTAACCGCTTTTAAATCAGTAAAACCGGGCATTTGCAACAGTTCATCTATATGGGTCATGGTTTGGGCCATAGGCATATCATCCGGCATCGCGATAATAATGTCTGGGTTTAGAGCCGTTAAGGTTTGCTCATCGCCCTCAATCAAACTACCACCG
>DATCXS010000451.1:0-3139 GCA_036565645.1 Mucilaginibacter sp. | reverse complement strand
AGTCCCGACTGTGCAAACAATAACGTTGAGCTAAATATTAGAAAGGCTATTAGTAATAGTTTTTTCATGTTTAATAGATTGATTATAAGAATGGGGGCAATAATGCCCCCGCTCAGGTTACATTTTTGACATTCTTTTCATTTTGCCGGTGTCTTTGGTCATTTTTTTCGGCGCCATTTTCTTACTCATCTTCTTATCCATCTTTTTGTCCATTTTGGACATTTTACCGGTGTCAGTTGCCATTGGGCGTACAGGGCCGGCTTGAAGATTTGAGGAAAAAGTTGCTATGATCGCACCTGCGATCAGGATTTTTGAAACAATTGTTTTCATTGAATTTGGTTTTAATGTGTTTTGGGGGATTTGTCGCCTATTAAAACCAAACCTTACAAAAAGATCAATCTTTATTTAATTCATCTTCTATGCGGTGCTGCAGGTCTTGCTTAAAATCGTCGTCTAACTGCACGTTGTTATCATCGGCATTGGTAAGCATTTGCCGTACCATTGTATTGATGATAGCGCTTTGCTTATCAAACACACGACAAACCGAGCAGCCTGCTAAATGTATATGTAATTCTACCTTTTCTGGCAGGCTTAGTCCGCTTATCAATTTCTTTTCGATAAGCAGGGTTGCTTTCCTGCAGTTATATCTGATCTTTTTTATCGGTCCCATCTTATATCCAGTTTTTTTGAAGGCAGGCCCTCAGGTTAAGTTTAGCGCGATGAATAATCACCCAAAAGTTAGCGGATGTCACCTTCAGCTGCTTGCAGATATTTTCTGACGACTCCTCCTCCATATGCTTCATGGTAAATACTGCCAGCCAAAGCGCGGGCAGCTTTTGCATGCATTGTTGAAGCACCCGGTTAAATTCCTTATTATGTAAAGGATCCTGATCTTCAACACCAAATTCTTTTGGCCAGTGTTCTTCGCGCCAGTGCCCATCGTCGTAAAAGAAATCTTCATAAGCCTTTTCATCTGTTTTTGCAGCTTTGTTCAGCCCCGATGAACGTTTTCGATAGATATCAATGATCTTGTTTTTCAGAATAGCCGTTAACCATGTGCGTTCGCTGCTCCTGCCCTCAAAGCGATCAGCTTTTTCAAGCGCCGCCAGGAATACTTCCTGTACCAGGTCACGCGCTTGTTCGTCATCATTAATCCTGCGTAATGCATAGGTATATAGATAGTCGGCATGGTTATTAACCCACTGATGCGGATTAAGCGTATTAGAAACTAATATTGGGTTTGACATTGTTATAAACTGTTAGACGTGCTGCTGCATAAAACCTTACAGATGAAATAAAATTATTAAATTTATTGTAAGGGAAGGTCCATCGGCCCGACCAATGCGTATATCTTTTATAAATCTGCTGTATGATGAATCATATCCAAACATCTGCCTTACTCATTCTTTATTTAATAGCCGGTACTCTGTCTGCTTTTGCGGGTGATACTGCAAGCAGAGAAATTATCGGGGCTGCAAAACAAGCGCTGCACATGGCCTCATGAAACAGATCAAAGAAAAGCATTCATTAGCCATGCGTTGGTGCCATTGGGTAAACTTCCCGATGCTGAGCATCATGATCTGGAGCGGGATGTTAATTTATTGGGCCGATGACGAGTATAGTATTGCCTTGTTTGGCCATACTTATTTTAAGTTCTTTCCGGAGGGGTTCTACAAATTTTTTAACATTACCCACCGACTGTCAGAAGGGATGGCGTTCCACTTTTTATTTATGTGGTTCTTTATTTTGAATGGTATATTTTATGTCCTGTATACACTAATCTCTGGCGAATGGCGGGAGCTTGTCCCTAACCGTCATTCTTTCAAAGAGGCCTGGCAGGTTTTGCTGTATGATCTGCACCTTCGCAAAATGGCGCCGCCACAAAACAAGTATAACGCCGCCCAGCGCATTGCCTACACGGCAATTATTATTATGGGTATTGGTTCTGTGATAAGCGGGTTAGCCATTTATAAGCCTGTACAATGCTATTATTTAACCTGGCTATGCGGGGGCTATCATTCAGCGCATATCATCCATTTTATACTTACACTGGGTTATGTGTTTTTCTTTTTGATACACATAGCACAGGTTTTCCTGGCGGGATGGAAAAACTTTAGTTCGGCGGTAACAGGGTTTGAGGTGGTCGAAACTCAACCAAAACTTAAAAAAGCAGATGGCAAAAAAGAAAGTTAAAAAGACGCTCACCATCCAGCAAAAGATCAACCGGCGGACCTTTATTTCTTTTGGTGTGTTTGGTGCGGCGGCTGTCGGGGGCGTGTTTGGTTGGCGTTGGCTCTATCATTCGCCCGAGGAAGCGACAGCGATAACCGGCGGCCAGCGTGTGCCGCTAAGGCGCGCGCTCAATAAAACAGAGCTGACTGTACGCAGGCTGCTGTATAACGAAAATCACCTGGTTAAAACTTATCCAAAAGCTATGGCCGCCAAAAACGTGCGGGTTAATAGCGATATTGGCATAGAAGCTGAAAAGAAATTTGATATAGCTGCCTGGAAGCTTGAAGTAAAAAAACAAAACGGCGAGACGCTTAAAATAAGTTTAGACGATTTGAAAGCGCTGCCCAAAACCGAGATCGTTTATGATTTTAAATGCGTAGAAGGCTGGGACCAGATATCACATTGGGGCGGGGTAAAGTTCAGTGATTTTATGCGCCACTATGGCCTGGATGATCAAACGCAGCTACAATACGTCGGCATGGAAACACCAGATAAGGCTTATTATGTGGGCATTGACATGCCCAGCGCCATCCATCCACAAACCATTATGGCTTATGAGGTTAATGCCAAGCCGCTGCCATTAAAACACGGCGCGCCGCTCCGGCTTATTATTCCGGTTAAATACGGCATCAAGAATCTTAAACGAATTGGCACCATTACCTTCAGCAATACCCGCCCGGCCGATTACTGGGCCGAGCTGGGCTATGATTATTATTCGGGTTTATAAAGTCCCGGGTCTTTTATAATCGGCACGATCTCTGTCTGGGTCATAACGAATGCCCGGTGTCAGCCAATATAATAATACTACCCTTGAATATCTGAAGTTAAAGGGCGATAACAATACCGATATCCCCAATAACGCTACCACATATACCCATGGGTTACGGCTACCCAAAAGCACATAGAT
>DATCXS010000382.1:0-9769 GCA_036565645.1 Mucilaginibacter sp. | reverse complement strand
AAACATTAATTTCTTTTAAAAAGTGGTCGGGTGTTTCGGCACTTACAGCTTGTGCCTGCGATCCGCGTCCGAAGTCAAAACCTTCAAAGAATTTTTGCCAGCCAAATTCAACCGAGGATGGGTCTTGTTTGTAGGTTTCGTATAAAGAATCAATAAAAGCAGCGTTATTACTATTTATATAATTGAGGTTATCCATGGTAAACCAATCTTAAGATGTTGCAAAAGTAAGCATAACGTATTATAAACATTAAATTTAATTACAAAACATTTACCACTTTATGCACAAAAAGCGTGTTAACGGGAAAACAGACAATAATGTTATAATTGTGCCTTAAAAGCGTATAATATTGGCTTTTAAAGATGGTCTCTGTACGATGGATTTCGCTTGTTCAGAGATAGTCACGCTCGTATCGCTCATGATGACTTGGTGTGAAGAAATGTTTGATTTTGCAGCTGTCATGGGTAGCGATAGCGAAACATCTTATCCGTTTTGCATATCGCTTATACAAGATCCTTCGTTTCACTCAGGATGACAAAAGGTTAATAAAATTAATATCGAATCATGAACTTCGAATTCCGGATAACGAAGTTCCCTTCATTATTCAACATTCGGTGTTCGATAGTCAAAAAGATTACACCGTCACCTCGGCATCGGCCCAGATGCTGATAAACTCGCTGTTGGTTTCCAGTTCGCCGGCTTGCTTGGCCAGGTTAAAATATTTGTTGTCGCGCGGATCATGACCCAGGCCGGCTACAAAGGCCCAATTGCCCCAATTGCTGGCAGGCGAGTAGTCGATCAGCTTTTCTTCAAAATAGGCAGCGCCTTTTTTCCAGTCGATATCCAGATCGCGCACCAGGTAACCGGCAATCATCTGGCGGCCAAAGTTGCTAATGTAGCCGGTAGCGTTGAGTTTATGCATGCTGGCATCAATAAACGGTATGCCGGTGTTACCGCTTTTCCACTTTTCAAACAGCTGCTGTTTTTCGGGCGATGCCGTTTCAGGCTGCGCATCGGTAGTAAAATATTGCTTGCCGTGCTTTTTAAACATAAACCTGAAGTAGTCGCGCCATAACAGTTCCAGCCTGAGCATGCCGGTGTTTTGTGCATTTTTATCATGCTCGTGCTTTACCACGGCCCAGTAAACTTCGCGCATGGATATGCAGCCTAAGGCTATCCACGGCCCCAGTTTTGACGACCGGTCTACCGTTGCGCCGTTACGGCCCTTAGTTGGTGCTACCTGCTGATTATCGGCAAAATATGCTTCCAGGCGCGCCAGTCCGGCAGTTTCGCCGCCGGTAAATTTTATACGTGCCCGTGGGTCATCAATCGGTTCGTCCAGTCCAAGATCTTTTAGTGTTGGCAGTTCGCCGGCATCAATAATATTAGGAGTGTCGATTTTATCAGGCGAAGGCAAAGAGGTACGTACATCGCTGTCGCGCTCTACTTTTTTCTTGAAAATAGCAAAGCTGTCCGGAATATCTTTGATTGGAAAAGGGAGATCCTCTTTATTGTATAAGGTATGACCAATAAAATGCTTTAAGTTAAGTTTGAGGTTCCACAGTGCGGTTTCCACTTCTTCAGAAATATTGGTTTCCTCATAAGCTACTTCGCGGTGATGGTAAACTTCATTAACATTATATTGCTGGGCCAGCTGCGGTAATATCTCAGCGGGATTACCAGTCCGGATAATCAGCTCGCCGCCTAAACTTTGCAGGTTTTTACGCAGATCGGCAACAGATTCTAACAGAAAACGGGCCCGGAGCGCCCCGGTTTTAGGCGAGCCATCGGCATTTGTCTTGAAATAATAGGGGTCGAAACAATAAACAGGCAATACTTTATCAGCTTTACGTGTTGCTTCTAATAATATTTCATTATCATGAACACGCAAATCATTTCTAAACCAGACCAGTATTATTCTTTCGCTCATTATAGGATTAAGCACCTGCAAATTTGCAATTTATTTGGGTTATTGCAGCCGGTATATACAACTTTATGACACGAGCCCAACATTTGAGCGCGGTAACATACAAAACATCCGCCCAGATAATGCGTTCAATTTATAGATAAGTGTGACATTTATTCGTTTGATGGTCACTAACTTTATCCTCTAATTTAATTATCATGGCTACAACAGAAAGCATACAAAAGGCATACATTGATTACGTGCTTACCGAAGGCGAACAACCCAAATCAGTATACCTTTTCGCGAAGAAAAATAAGATGCCCGAAGAAGAATTTTACCACTACTTCGGTTCGTTCGATGCAATTGAACAATATATATGGGCCGATCTGGCTAAGCGCACACTCGCCGAGATCAGGACCCAGGAAGTGTGGGCACAATACGCTGCGCGCGAAAAAGCCCTGTCTTTTTTTTATGCCTTTTTTGAACTGCTGAAAGGTAGCCGCAGTTTCGCTGTTTACAGTGTAAAAAAGCAGCCTAAGGGTTTTACCACCCCGGTAATTTTTAGTGAGCTGAAAACTGTTTTTGAGAATTTTGCCGATGAAATATTAAAAGAAGGCATTGAATCGACCGAACTGTCTGATCGCAAATTTTTCTCGAAAAGATATAAAGATGCGTTGTGGGTACAGTTTGGCTTTGTGTTGCATTTCTGGATCAACGATAACTCTGCAGGGTTTGAGAAAACTGACGAAGCCATTGAGAAAGGCGTTAACGTAACGTTCGATCTTTTTCAGCGTTCGCCTATTGATAACCTGTTCGAGTACGGCAAATTTCTTGCCCAAAACGGCGGACTAAAAGAAACTATGGGTTTTGGCAATTAATAAAAGGTCGCAAATTAAATCATCTCCTTCCGGGAGAGGTAAAGAGGGGGCTTTCGCAGCGATTTTTGACATGGATGGTACCATGGTAGACAACACGCCTTATCATTTCAAAGCCTGGCAAACGCTCTTTAAAAAGTACGACAAAGGCAACCTTAGCCGTGAGAAATACAAGGCTGAGATAAGCGGTGTGCCTATTATGGACACCGTACGTATGTTATTTCCCGATGCTGATGCGGATTTTCGGAAAACTATAGCGCACGAAAAGGAGCAACTTTATCAGGAATATTACACGCCCTACATTGCACCTGTCAACGGGCTTGAAAATTTGCTGATAGAATTAAAGGATGCCGGCGTAAAGCTGGCTATAGCGTCGTCTGCTTCTATAGGTGATATTGACTTTGTATTGAGTCATGTACCTGTAAGGCAATATTTTGATGTCATTATTGACGGCAATCGCGTTAGCAAAGGAAAACCTGATCCACAGATATTTTTAAAAGCTGCTGCCGACCTGCACATGCGGCCTGACGATTGTATTGTTTTTGAAGATTCAATAGCAGGCATCAAAGCGGGCAATGCTGCCGGGATGAAAGTAATTGGCATAACCACCGCACACACAGCAGAGCAGCTACAGCCGTCAAGTCTTGTCGTCAGGGATTATACGGAACTGAGCCTGCAGAAATTGCAGGCGCTATTTGGCTTGCGTAATCGGGCTGTTTAAAGGTTGATAAAGAGATGAACGATAATAAAGAACAAAACAGCATACCCACCTCAAAGGTCGAACGTTCGGCCAGGTTTGTGAAAACGGGTTTTAAGGTAGGCGGCAATTATATCAAGCACTACTCCAAAAAGCTGTTTAATCCTGATCTGGACCGTACCGAACTTAACGAAGATAACGCGGCTGATATTTACCAGTCGTTAAGCGAACTGAAGGGTAGTGCGCTTAAGGTTGCCCAAATGTTGAGCATGGATAAGAACCTGTTGCCGCAAGCTTATGTCGATAAATTCACGCAGTCGCAATATAACGCGCCGCCCTTGTCGGGCCCGTTAATTGTGCAAACGTTTAAAAAATATTTCGGTAAAACGCCCGGACAGATCTACGACAAGTTCAATATCCGGTCAAGCAACGCAGCATCTATAGGCCAGGTACATCAGGCCGAGCTGAACGGTAAAAAACTGGCAGTGAAAATTCAATACCCCGGTGTGGGCGATTCCATATCATCCGACCTTAAACTGGTAAAGCCCTTTGCCTTCCGGCTGCTGGGCATGAGCGAAAAGGAGCTGGATGTTTACATGCGCGAGGTTGAGGAGCGATTGCTGGAAGAAACCGATTACGATTTGGAAGTGCGGCGCTCTATAGCGTTCAGTAATGCTTGCGCAAATTTAAATAATATTGTTTTCCCCCAATATTATCCCGAATTATCCGGCCGCCGTATTATTACGATGAGCTGGCTGGAAGGCAAGCATCTGCGCGAGTTTCTGTCCACTAACCCCTCGCAGGCGATCAAAAACCAGATAGGGCAGGCGTTGTGGGACTTTTACAACTTTCAGCAACACGAATTACGCGCCGTACATGCCGACCCGCACCCTGGCAATTTCCTGATCACTGCGGACAACAAACTGGGTGTGATTGATTTTGGCTGTATTAAAGAAATGCCAGACGATTTTTATTACCCGTTCTTTTCGTTAACAGCCAGCAATCTGCTGGACAATAAAGAAGAAACCATTAAGGCTTTCCGCAAATTAGAAATGATATGGCCCAATGATACAGCCAAACAGGTTGAGTTTTACTATATTTTTTATAGGCAGATGATTGCCTTGTTTGCCAAACCGTATCTGTCGGCTGAATTTGATTTTGGGCGCGTGGAGTTTTTTAATGAACTGTTTAGCTTTGGCGAAAAATTATCTAAAATGCCCGAATTTAAGCAGGCACGCGGCGTTAAACATTTTATTTATGTTAACCGCACAAATTTTGGTTTATACAATATATTGCATGAACTGAAGGCAAAGGTCAAAACCGATACATACCGCCCGCATGTGGTAGACAAGATTGAAATGGACGCAGTGTAATTATTATATTTACCAAAACTTATAGCATGCAATTAAAAAATACTTTTAGCCACCAGGTATATTTCTGGTTAAATGATAAAGCCGACCTGCCAAAATTGATAGAGGGACTGAACGTTTTAGTACCCATTAAAACTATCCGCGACATCCATATTGGCGTGCCTGCCCCAAGCGAAATGCGCGATGTTATTGAGCGCAGCTATGATGCCTCGCTGTGTGTTTTGTTTGATAGCCTGCAAGATCATGACTATTACCAGGCCGACCCCCTGCATGATGTTTTCAGAGATCAGTATGCCGGGCCACTTTGTAAAAAGGTATTGGTTTTGGATAGTATTGACGCTTAAAAACGCTTTATTTACCACCGCGTCATTGCGAAATGAGGCAGTCTGCACTTGCTGAGTTGCCTTAAACTGGTGCGGTGATAACACCGACCAAAGGCTAAATGGTGCTGTTATTGAGGATTATTGGGTAAAAGCAAAGTAAGCACTAATCATCTCTGCTCAAACCCTACGTCATTGCTTCGTTCCTCAATGACGTAGTGGTAAGCTACTAATTCAGTGATTATACACCATTTTTTCAGCACTGCTATATCTGGTGGATACCGCAATGATACGATGCGTAGTGGAGCGCTAACGCTACCAATGGTTAATACTGCCGCTGCCCGATTTTGATTTAGAGACATTTTTAGGGTTGCCGCCATAGTGTATACCGCCCGAGCCTGAAACATGGGCATTTAAACTGTTGCTGACATATACCGCTGCATTCCCTGAACCGCTCACAGACACATTCACATTGGCCGAGTTGAAATCGCGCGCTGAGTAATTGCCCGATCCGCTTACATGGACATTTTGATTTTCGCCGCTGCCCGATAATTTTAAACTGCCCGAACCGCTTATGCCTGCGTCGAGATCTTTGGCAGTTAGTTTGCCTTGCACATTCCCCGAGCCACTTAGCTGCAAACGCATATTACTTGTCTTCAGCCCGTCTTTAAAGGTTACGTGGCCCGAGCCGCTAAGGCTAATGCCGTCAATATTTTTTACGGTTACATAAACCACAACCTTTTTATTGTTGAAAATGTTATGGTGATTGAAAATGTTGCGCCAGTTGGTGTTTTCTTTATTGTAAATGCGCAAAGTGCCGTTTTTAACTTCGGTCAGCACCAATTTGATTATATCACCGGGTGCCTCAACTTTTACAGCTTCCGCATTACCCTGGGTGATATAAACATCGTACGATCCGAAAACATCAACAGCATGAAAGCCAGAAACAGGTCTGTTCTCCACGTTGGAAGCATAAGTTTGCCCTATACCGATGAACATCAGTAAGGCAATGAAAATTTTAATAGTTCTCATAATAGCTTAAGTTTTGTTTTCTGTAGGACGCTATTTATTGAGAAAAGGTTACAAAAAATAAATTAGTCTATCATCACACCTATATAATAGTTAAAGGTATCAACCTCCAGATTATCTTTAGTAAGCCCCTGGATGTTTACCGGTGCGAAACTTTTATTGGGTTCAATAAATTGCCACTCGCCGCCTTTGGCCCTTACCCTTAACGGCATGGCAAAACTGCGCGCTCCGGCTATCCATTTGGCATATAGCTTGCCTTTCAATTCAGAAAACTCAATTACCGGTATTTCCGTACTGTGCAGGTACTGGTCAAAAATTGGCAGCAGCCTTTTGCCCGATTGCCTGTTGATGTAACCGGTAATGTCGTCGTAAGTAACGGTTTTATGATAGAAGGTTTTATTTAAGCCGCGCAGGATATTGCGCCATTTTTCATCGTCATTAATAATGGTACGTATCATATTCAACACCACAGAGCCTTTATAATACATATCGCCCGATCCTTCTTTATTTACGTTGTAAGGGCCAACTATAGGCACATCGTTAGCAATAGCGCGGCGCAGTCCGTTTACATATTTTTGCCCCTGTTCTTTGGTTGATGTGCTTTCAATAAATAATGATTCCGAATAATCTGTAAAGCTTTCATGGATCCACATATCGCCCAGATCTTTTGAGGTGATGTTGTTGCCGAACCACTCGTGACCGCTTTCATGCACTATGATATAATCCCAGGTTAAGCCAAGGCCGGTGCCGGAAAGGTCAATTCCTGAATTATTACCGCGATTGCCGGCATAATACCCGTTAACATAATGATTGCCATAGGCTACACCGCTTTGATGCTCCATACCCAGGTGCGGGGTTTCAATCAGCTTATAACCGTCCTCATACCAGGGGTAGGGACCAAACCAATATTCAAATGCTTTCAGCATACGCGGAACATTGGCTGCAAAGTGTCTTTTAGCTTTGTCGACATTATAATCCAATACCCAGAAATCAGTGGTCAGCTTGCCTTTTTCGCCGTTGTAAATATCGCCGAAGTGCGTATAGTTGCCAATGTTAGCCTCAACGTCGTAATTGTTGATGGGGTTGGATACAAACCAATCAAAGCGCGTATAGCCGTCCTTCAATACGGTTTTTTTACGCAGGCGACCGTTTGATATATCCATCAGTCCCTTTGGCACGCTGATGCTGATCAAAATACTGTCAACCTCGTCAGCCTGTTGGTCTTTATTTGGCCACCAGATGCTGGCGCCAGCACCCTGGCATGCCGTTGCCACCCACGGCCGCTTTAGCGAGTCGGTAGTATAAACCACGCCGCCGTCCCAGGGAGCCCTTTTAGCTATGGTTGGGTTGCCTGAATAATACACGGTAAACTCGTCTCTGCTGCCTTTGGCTATGGTAGCCGGGAAGGTTATAAATACTGCATTAAATTCGCGGGTAAAGGGTAGTTCCTTGCCTTTATAAATTACCTTTTCAACTTTTAGGTTGGCATACAGGTCGAACTGTAGTTTGGTAAAATCCTGCGTAGCAGTAAACCTGAATAAATTGCTGCCACTGATGAACTTCTTGTCGATATCAAATTTCACGTCCAGGTGATAGTAATTGATATCGTAACAGGTGCGCAGGGGGGTGAGCATTCCGCGCAGGGTATCGGCGTGGGTAAAAGTTTCTTTACGCACCCCTAATTGAGCCTGTGCATTTAACGATATAACAGTAAGAAGGATTAACAGCCACCGGAATAATTTCATGGAGATCAGGGTATTTTATTACCAAATATACTATTATCTTTTGCGTAAAAGCCGGAGAATTGCTGTACAAGCGGCACCCGCTTTTTCGTCGCCGTCGTAAAAACCAATGATTTTGCCTTTTAGTCCGTAGCTGTCGGCAGCATACACTTTGCCGTCTGTTAAAAAGGCGGCAGGTTTGTTTTTGAGTTGGTAAGCATCAGCATTAAAAATGGTCTTGCCCTCAATAAAGCCAATTATTTTATTTTTCAGTTGATAGGCATCTGCAGAAAAAATCTTTCCGCCTGCAATAAAACCAACAACTTTATCTTTCAGGCCGTAACTATCGGCAGCGTAGATCTTGCCCTCATCCAAAAAACCGCAAGGTTTAGTGGTCTTTAACTCATAAGCATCGGCAGCATACAAGGTTTGCGCGCCGGCGGATATCGTCCAAAACAACATCGCGAAAAAGATGGCGGTTAAGGTTTTCATTTACAATGATAAATATAGTGTAAAAATCAGGACAAAAATCTAACTAATCTCTAACCAACTAACCTCTAATCTCTAAAAATCTTACCTTTGTGCACAAACACTACTACTACTATGCAATATGATGTTATCGTTATAGGTTCTGGCCCGGGTGGCTATGTGGCCGCAATACGTTGTGCCCAGCTTGGTTTAAAAACAGCTTGTATTGAAAAATATGCTACTTACGGAGGCACCTGCCTTAATGTAGGCTGTATCCCGTCAAAAGCGCTGTTAGATTCGTCCGAACATTTTTACAACGCCGGTCACGCCTTCGCCGGCCACGGCATTAACCTTAAAGATCTGAAGGTTGATATAACCCAGATGATGAAACGTAAAAGTGAAGTAGTGGCTAAAAATACTGCCGGTATCAGCTTCCTGTTTAAAAAGAACAAGATTGATGGTTATCAGGGTATGGGTTCATTTAAAGACAAGAATACCATCGTTATCACCAAAGAGGATGGCAAAACCCAGGAAATTACCGGCACCAACGTCATCATCGCTACCGGGTCAAAACCATCAAGCCTGCCCTTTATCAAGATCGATAAAAAGCGCATCATCACATCTACCGAGGCGCTGTCACTACCTGAAATACCTAAGCACCTTGTCTTGATTGGTGGTGGTGTCATTGGTTTGGAGCTGGGTTCGGTATATGCCCGTTTAGGTGCCAAAGTTTCTGTAATTGAGTTTATGGACGGCATCATCCCCACTATGGATAAGGCCCTGGGCAAAGAGCTGCAAAAGGTTCTGCAAAAACAGGGCATGGAGTTTTATCTGAGCCACAAGGTAACCGGCGCTACGGTAAAAGGTAAAGAGGTTACGGTAACTTTCGACTCGCCACAGGGTGAAAAGAAAGAGCTGAAAGGCGATTACTGCCTGGTAGCTGTGGGCCGCATTGCTTATACAGATGGTTTAGGTTTAGATAAAATTGGTTTAACGGTAGAAGAACGGGGCCGTAAAATCACCGTGGACGACCACCTGCAAACCAGCGTTAAAGGTGTTTATGCCATTGGCGATGTGATCCGCGGAGCGATGCTGGCCCATAAAGCCGAGGATGAAGGTACACTTGTGGCCGAAAGCATTGTGGGCCAGAAACCGCATATTAACTATAAGCTGATACCGGGCGTGGTTTATACCTGGCCCGAGGTTGCTGCCGTAGGGCAAACTGAAGAGCAACTGAAAGAAAAAGGCGTGAAATACAAGGCAGGCTCATTCCCATTCCGCGCCAGCGGCAGGGCAGTGGCCAGCGGCGATATGGACGGTTTTGTCAAAGTTTTGGCTGATGCCACTACCGACGAGATCCTGGGCGTACACATGATAGGTCCGCG
>DATCXS010000336.1:0-2997 GCA_036565645.1 Mucilaginibacter sp. | reverse complement strand
TAGTGGCCGGTTACGATAACATGCCTTACTTTCAATACATTCACAGCATAGTCCAATACCGACAGCATATTCATGTCAGTATGGATAACCATGTTGGCAATGTTACGGTGTACAAATACCTCGCCCGGTTGCGTACCGGTTATCTGGTTGGCAGGCACTCGGCTATCGGCGCAGCCTATCCAAAGTACCGGCGGATTTTGGCCGTTGGCCAGTTTATCGAAATACTCCGGATCAAGCTCTAAGCTATTGGCAACAAATTCTTTATTACCCTCTAAAAGTCTTTCGTAGGTAATATGTTGAGTATCATGAATTGATTTTGTAGGCATAGTTGTTTTTATTTTTGTTTAAATGATTGATCTATTTTTTTTTGCTGAACAGTCGCGCCAGTTTATGCAACGCAAGCTCAGATACATCGTAGTAAAGTATAGTAAGCAGAATAAGCGGAACGCAATAAAATATCGCGAATTCGTACAAATTAAAGAAGTATCCGCCAATTATCCCACCTAAAATATAAAAACCTAATACGGTAAGGCGAATATATATCTTGTTGAGTACCCCTTTAGTTCTTCCGGTTTTGGGATGAACCCATTCGGCCACCTCGCCGCCAAGGTCGGTAAATAAACCGGTAAGGTGCGATGATTTAATAAGGCCGCCCGATACCGTTGACACCAGGCTATTTTGCAACCCCATAGAGAATAATAAGACAGAGATTACAACCTCGCGCTCCCATTGGGTTTCGTGGTAAAAGCTATTGCCATATATCGCTACAAATAGCAATACCACAATCTCGATAACAATGGGTATAGAGTGCGCACGGTAATAACTTTTACCCTCCAGCGATTTGACGATGAAATTAGCCAGAAAAGCCCCGGCAAAAAACATCAGTAACCAAAACAGGAAGATCAGCATTTCACCAAAATTTTGTTCGACGATATGCTTGGATAAATTAGCCACATGGCCGGTAATATTAGAAGTAAAGGCCAGAAAAGCCATCAGCCCCACCACATTGGTCATGCCTGATACCATGGCTGTCGACGACGCCAGCATCAGGTTTTGTTTAAAAGTACGGTCAGTTTTTGATCGTTTTAACATAAGTGTTTGTTGTGATATAGTAACTTATAAATCCCGGGTAGGCTCCCTTTCAACGGGAACAAACACAAGCAGGATTATCCTCTGACAGGATATCTTTAATATTAAATTAAATAGATAGCGTAAAACATCCCGCGCTTAAAACCGCGGGACAATTATCTAAGCATTGGGAGGCGGTGTGGGGACTACCGGATGGTATAATTGTACCAGTAAGGTATGCTCTCTATTATGCAGGTAATTAGTTTCTATCAGATAAGGATCAAAATGAAAGATGGCAAGCAGGTAGTCGTCGAAATTTTTCTTGGCTTTAAAAGATTCTTTGTCAACATTTTCTTTTTCGTCCCTGGTTTCCTGCTCCAGCTGCATGATAACAGCTTTGGCAATACTGCTATCTATGAAAACAAATAAAGGTGCCAGCGATATACACATCTTCACGGTGAATACGAGCATAAATAGCAGACCGATAAATTTTCTTTTCTTAACCTTCATTTCGGCAGATATAAAACATCTAACGTTTCGATACGGTTTTGTTAACGTCGATTGTATAAATTAATTGTTAATTTTATCACATTACATGATAATTCTAACCCAGTGGATAACAAAATAAAGAACCTTGAACATAAACGCGAAAAAGCTTTGGCCGGGGGCGGTGCAGCCCGAATTGAAAGTCAGCATAAAAAAGGAAAGCTTACGGCGCGCGAACGTCTGCACTTTTTAATGGATGAGGGTTCTTTCCAGGAGATTGGCATGCTGGTTACCCACCGGTCTACCGACTTTGGTATGGAAACCGAAAAATATCCGGGCGATGGTGTGGTGACCGGTTATGGAACTATCAACGGCCGGCTGGTTTATGTTTACTCGCAGGATTTTACTGTCTTTGGCGGATCGTTATCTGAAACCCATGCCGAGAAGATCTGTAAGATCATGGAACTGGCGCTAAAAAACGGTGCCCCGGTAGTAGGACTTAATGATTCTGGCGGCGCCCGCATCCAGGAAGGTGTAGTATCGCTGGGTGGGGATGCCGATATATTTTACCGCAACACCATGGCATCGGGCGTGGTGCCGCAAATCTCGGCCATAATGGGCCCATGCGCAGGCGGCGCGGTTTACTCGCCTGCCATTACTGATTTTATTTTGATGGTTGAGCATACCTCCTATATGTTCGTAACCGGGCCTAATGTGGTAAAAACGGTAACCCATGAGATAGTGACATCCGAAGAACTGGGTGGCGCTAATACCCACGCAAGCAAATCGGGGGTTACGCATTTTGCCTGTGCTAATGAGATTAATGCTATTCAACATATCAAAAAGCTGCTGAGCTACATGCCGCAGAATTGCGAGGATAAAGCCCCGGCTCTGCCTTATGAACCGACAAATGAGTTACGCCCCGGCTTGAACAGCATCCTGCCGCAAACCGTGCAGCAGCCTTATGATGTCCGTGAGATCATCACCCATTTAATAGATGCCGATTCCTTTCTTGAAGTACATAAAGACTTTGCCGAAAATATAGTAATAGGCTTTGCGCGCTTAGCCGGTCGCAGTATAGGCATTGTGGCTAATCAGCCGGCATTCTTGGCAGGTGTACTGGACAGGCATTCATCTATCAAAGGCGCGCGCTTTGTACGCTTTTGCGACAGCTTTAATATTCCGCTGTTGGTTATAGAAGATGTGCCAGGTTTCTTGCCAGGCACCGATCAGGAGTGGAACGCCATCATTACCAACGGCGCGAAACTGCTATATGCGTTTTGCGAAGCTACCGTTCCGAGAGTTACGGTGATAACCCGTAAAGCTTATGGTGGCGCTTATGATGTGATGAACTCCAAGCACATTGGCGCCGATATGAACTTCGCCTGGCCATCTGCCGAAATTGCCGTAATGGGTGCCAAAGGCGCGGCCGAGATCATATTT
>DATCXS010000160.1:0-7377 GCA_036565645.1 Mucilaginibacter sp. | reverse complement strand
AGCTCGGTAGACTCCAGGGCAACAAGTATTGCGGTTCAGGACAGCGATGTTTTGATCGCGACGACAAACGTGCATAATAACGATTTCGTGGCTGGTTATTACAGGAATGGGAATAGGGTGGTGCTGGCCGACAAAGCTTTTACCGGACTGTCGCATTGTGCAGTATTCAGCGGCAGCGATTTCTATATATGTGGCGCTATGATGGTGAATGGCAATTACAAGGCTGTATACTGGAAAAATGGAATAGCACACTTCCTTCCGGATAAATCGCCCCAAAGTTATGCTTACGGTATTACAGTAAATGGCAGTGATGTGTATGTAGCAGGAGCCGCAATAACCACAGTTAACCATAAGTATGCTGTTTATTGGAAAAACGATACTGCTTATAACCTGACCGATACTGTATCTCAATCGGAAGCACGTGATATTGCTCTTGTTAAAAACGATGTTTATATTGTTGGTGATTCCCCATCAGCCGGAACCTATTGGAAGAACGGAAAGCCAATTTTGTTGTCAGATGCTGCGGGCTTAATGTCCATAACCACCAGCGGCAATGATTATTACTTTAGCGGCAATCGCAGTACCGGCGGGCAAGGCATTTACTGGATAAAGGATAAAGCCTATTACTTGCCGTCCAACGGCTATGAGACTTCGGCCGACGGTATCGCAGTGCTCAATAACGATGTGTACGTTGCAGGATGGACCATTGGCGATTTAAGCAAGGTGACACCCGTCTATTGGAAAAATGGGAACATCGTTCAATTGCCTACCCCAACTCCGGGTACCGCTCTGTCCATTGCAGTCGTTCCGCGTTAACACCGATCTATTGTGACGGATCATCAAAATAAGTGAATTGCTATATTTGAATAAATCTTACCAGCATTCACTTAAAAGCTATCGCGGGTTGGTCAATCGGACTACCCATGATTACATTTGCTTTCCTCGTAAAGTTATGTTGATCTCGTACGGGGTAGTTATTCGACTCTAAGGCTTGCTAATCTGTAGGTCTCAGGTTCGAATCCTGATGGGATCACCAAAACCGCTTCTAACATAGTATTAGAAGCGGTTTTAGTTTAGGGTGTAATAATCAGGTTAATAAGAATTGTTTTGTTGAATGGTTCCCTCCTAACAAAACTGGTGTAAAGTACAGTCCGAAAAACCAACGTTTATCTAGGTCCGCGCGTATTTCTTTTTATACTCCATCGGCGAAAGCCCGGTGATGCGTTTAAATATGGTGCGAAAGGCTTTCAGATCGTTATAGCCGGTATCTTCCATTATAAAAGGCAGGTCTTTATGGTTCATTTCAATTGCCTTTTTGGCCGATTCTATCCTTACCCGCTGCAAATATTCAAAAGGCGTGTTATTGGTAGCAGCTTTAAACCGGCGAATAAAATTACGCTGCCCCATATTAATCAAACCTGATACATCATCCATTGCTATCTCACTTTTATAGTTTTGTTCAATATATTCCTGCGCTTTTAATATCTCCTTATCATCGTGCCGGTGCTGACCCATAAAAACGGCAAAGTGCGCCTGGCTGGTGCGATCCATTTCAATGGCATACATTTTACTGATCCACAGCGCAGCCTCACGGCCACAAAATTTTTCAATAAGGTACAAAACCAGTTTTAAGGAAGAAAATGCCCCGCCGCTGGTATAAATACCGTCCTGATCTGTTATCACCAGGTCCGATTTCATTTTAATACCCGGGTAACGCTTTTGTATATCATCGGCCGCAGCCCAATGCGATGTAACCTCTTTGCCATCAAGCAAGCCTGCTTCTGCTAAAAAATAACTACCTACGCAAAGACTGGCAATTTCGCTACCGGTTGCATGCATTTCCTTTAGCCAGCTAATAGCTGCCTTGTTTTGAACAATTACAGGCTCCATATCATCTACGCTGAACGATGGAACGATGATGAGATCGGGGTGGCCGGCACGCTGAAAAGTTTTATGATCTATCTCCCGTGCCGGAAAGATGAAATGCGGGTTATTTGCCGATTGACTTACAACTTCCAGGCAAAAGGCCATTGGCTGCCCGGTACGTTCCATGTATTTATTAGTCCCTGTAAGCAAATCAACAACACCCGTAATGGATGATGGTACAACCTCATTAAAAATTAGCAGCGATACGGTTTTCATATACAGGCAGGCTATTATTGTGTGGTAAGTTATTAATTTTATCTGTCATAATCACACCCCTAACTTGTCAGTTATACAAGTTTAAAAGAATAATAATTGTTCTGAAATTTGTTATCAACAACAAATAAATCATTAATCCCCATTTAAATATGGGACTAAAACAAAAACTATGACAAAGCAAATTTGGGGTAATTTACCCGTTAACAATGTTAACCAAACTATCGAATTTTATACCAAACTGGGTTTTAAAGTGGATGAAAACCATTTCAATGGCGATCACATAGCCAGTATTACCGTAGGCGACAGCAATTTTGTGATCTGCTTTTTCCCTAAAGCGCCTTTTAAAGTGGCCTTAAACGGCGAAGTTTCTGATACCGCGCATGGTAATGAAGTAATGTTCAGCCTTTCGGCCGAAACTAAGGCAGAGGTTGATGAATGGGCCACCAAAGTAAAAAGCATAGGCGGTATAGTATTCTCTGAACCACAGGCTTTTCATGGCATGTACGGCTGCGGCTTTGCCGATGCCGACGGACATAAATTTAATGTGCTGTTTATGGGATAAAGGGCAAATCAATCCTCACAGTCAAAAGCTTCAAGTTGAAAGTCTTGAGGCTTTTTTATTATGCTGATAATAATTGCAAAAGGCTATACTAAAACCTTAAATTTGAGTAAACCGGACAAAGCGGCTCAATCCGATTGCGAGATAGCCGCCTAATGCAAACCGACAAGAAACAGCCATACTTTCAAAATCATTTATGACCAAATTCAACGCCCTTATTATATCGTTATGCCTTTTCTTTCGTCCTGAAAACATCGGGTCCATAACAAAAAACACTGCGATCAGATCTGCGCCAATCTCCATTTCAAAAACGCACCCACAGTACTTTAACGATGTGAAAGGTAATCCCGTAGTGCTTGTTGGCGATTATTCATGGGACACCTTTTCGGACAGTCGTTTTGATTATAAAGCCCTGTTTGATGACTTGCATCGCCGGGAAATTAACTTTGCCAGGGTATGGCTGTGGAAGCTGTATGAATGGAACCCCAAAACAGGGATCCTAAACCTCTGTCCTTATCAGCGCACGGGGCCGGGGCTGGCGGCAGACGGAAAACCAAAGTACGACCTGGATAAATTCGACCCTGATTTTTTCAGTCGTTTAAAAGCAGTATGCCAGGCGGCAAAGGACCGCGGTATTTATTTACAACTGATACTACTGGACACCTGGATGCTGAAACGCAGCGAGCTATGGAAACTTGCCGCGCAAAACAAACAGAACAATATTAACGGCGTTAATGGCGATCCGAACAACACCAATAATGGCATGGATCCTGAAAAAGGTTATTGTTCTTTAGGAAACCCCGGGGCCATGAAATATCAAAAGGCATTTATTTACAAGGTTGTAGAGACGCTCAACGGCTTTGACAATATATTTTATGAGATCGCAAATGAAAATTATTACAATGAAAAATGGGAATTGTATCTGTGCGATTACATCAAAGCCATTGAATTGAAAATGCCAAAGCAACACCTTACCATCAGGCGCGATTTCCCGAGCCATCATTATGTTGTACAAAACTGGGACCCCTTAAAGGTGCACCGGGCAATCTTAGAAAAACGCCACTTAAACCAGCCGCTTATTTTTGATACGGACTGGGTTATCAATAAAAACGCCAAGGAAGTTCGGCGAGCAGCCTGGTCGGCATTAGCCAGCGGAGCAAACTTTGATTACATGGATGGCGATTGGGAAATACTAAAAGACACCCTGATTGAGGATAAAAACGCCGACTTGCACCGGCAGGTAGGCTTTATGGCGCATTTTATAAAAAAAATTAAACCATGGGAAATGACCCCGGCAGATTCATTGGTTAAACAGGGCTTTGCATTTGCCATGGCTAATAAAGAGTCTTTATTTGCCTATTTCCCCGACGGCGGTACGGCAACGCTTAATTTATCAGGCATGAAACCGCACATTACCTCGAGTTGGTATGATCCGGTATCAGGAGAATTTGGTAAAAAATTCAGAATAACAGCCGCACAACAGGTTAATATAAAAGCGCCGGGCAAGCAGGACCAGGTGCTTTCTTTATCAGCCTACTAATTGCAACCGGGGTTGGCTTCCCGGTTGCGAAAAACAGAGCCTTTATTATTCTATCCGCCGCTTTCGGCAGCAAATTATGACTTATTAGTTGTTGTATATAACTAAATCAGATTGTACATTAGTTGCGCCTAAGCGCCTGCCTCATGAAAACAGCCTACCTATTCTTGTGCTTTCTCGGCTTATCGTTTGTATCTGCCGGCGTATTTGCACAGGAAGGACAGACTGTATCCGGAATTGTAACCAACGAAAAAGATGAACCGCTTAAGGGCGCAACCGTTTTCATAGGCGGCTCGGAACGTATAATGCCTACTGATGAAAACGGCCGGTTTAATTTTGGCCATATCCCTGCGGGGAGCTTTCGGCTATCTGTACAAATGATAGGTTATTCGCCGTTAACGCGCAACATTGTCATAAAAAATGCGCCCATTACGGCCGAACTGAAAATGAAGGTCAAGGCTATCAATCTTGAGCAGGTAACTATAGGAAATAAAAGAGCCCGGGCCAGAAATTTAAGGTTATTTGAGCGGGAGTTTCTCGGACAGTCGGCCAATGGCAGACAAAGCACCATTCTTAATCCCCAGGTCATCAGCTTTAGCACCAAACGGGGATTGCTCATGGCTGAATCGGACGATTTCCTGGTTATAGAAAACAAACGGCTGGGATACCGCATCAGGTACCTCATCAAAGATTTTGGTTACAATTATATTGACGGCATAGTTTTATATCACGGCGAATTTAGTTTTGAAGAGCTTGACGGAACCGATGAGCAAAAACAGCAATGGGCCAAAAACCGGCTGGAAACTTATAAAGGTTCTTTTATGCATTTTTTGCGGTCTGTATATGCTAACAACACTTTAGAAAACGGTTTTATAGCCAGACCGCTGTATGGCTACGGTACCATAAGGTTCGATACCACCACAATGGATAAATACAAGGTGATGGTAAAAGACCAGCCTGTAAAGTTTGACACATTAGTTACTGCAATTGATAGTAATTTCAGCGCTTTCAGGTTCAAGCAGCTATATGTTATCTACGATCCGAAAAAGGCAGCATTGTTTGGAACTAACTCCACTAACCGGAAAAGGAATATGGTTATATCCCGAAAAGCCACGCTTTTAAGGTTGGCAACCAATGCAGCTATTATCGACAAAAAGGGCAGCTATACAGATTACCGGGATTTCTTTATACAAGGTTACTGGGCAAGGGAGCGCGTAGGCGATCAGCTGCCGGTTGAATATAAGCCGCCCTTGCCGGACATCCCCCATGGTGCTGTACCTATTAACCCGCGCCTCATTGCGCTTCAAAAATGGACAGATAGCATCCCGCAGGAAAAAGCTTATCTGCATACGGACAAGCCTTATTACGCCACTGGCGACACTATTTGGTTTAAGGGATATTTAACCAGCGGCAGCAGGCACCAGCTATCGCGGTTAAGTGGCTCTGCCTATGTCGATTTGATAGATCAGCAGAACAAGGCGGTTAAAACATTAGAATTACCTGTAAACTCAGGTACTATTGCCGGCAACCTCATACTTGGTGATGATATTAAAGCGGGAACTTATCGCCTGCGCGCGTACACCCAATGGATGCGCAATGCCGGGTCTGATTATTTTTTTGACCGGACCTTTATTGTCGGTGACCCAAAAACATTTACAGACAAAGCAGATGCGAACTCAGCTTTACGACAGACAGACATCCAGTTTTTTCCCGAAAGCGGAAACTTAATTAACGGAATTACCTCAAAAGTGGGCTTTAAAGCAACCGGTACAAACGGACTTGGAGTAGCCATAAACGGCACAATAACTGATAATGCGAATAACCAGGTAGCCCAATTTAATACCCTGCATGCCGGCATGGGCAATTTTTTGCTAAAGCCATTACCCGGCAAAACTTATACTGCCAATATCAAATTGGCAGACAGTGTAACAAAAAGCATCGCATTGCCTGCGGCTTTAAACCAGGGCTATGTGCTGAGCGTTTATCAGCCGAATAAGGATAGTGTGTTGGTACGCATTCACGCCTCGCCGGGTTTACAGCATTCCATCATTAACCTGATAGTACATAGCAGCGGCGAGATCATTTTTGTGTCGACTATAAATATAAACAGTGCTATTACATCAATATGGCTTGATAAAGAATCTATTCCGGGCGGTATTGCCCAGTTTACTATTTTCAATAAAGATTACCAACCGTTGAATGAACGTATTGCCTTTATCAAGAATGATGACCACATGCAATTGGCCATAAAAACCGATAAAGCTTTATACAAAAGTAAAGAACATGTGCAGTTGGAGTTAAACGCTACAGAAAGCGATGCAACCCCTGTTGCAGCCAACTTTTCGATAGCAGTAATCGACGAGAATAAGGCGCCGGTAGACGAGACTTCTGAAAGCACTATTTTTTCAAATATCCTGCTAAGCTCGGATATTAAAGGTTATATCGAAAAGCCTAATTACTATTTCATGGCCGATACTGACCAAGTAAATAAAGCGCTGGATAACCTGATGCTTACACAGGGGTATCGCCGGTTTGAATGGAAGTTACTGGATAGCCTGGTGAATACCAAACCGCAATTTAAGCCCGAAGGCTTTGGCAGAACCATCTCGGGGATGGTGACAGACCTGCAACATAAGCCCTCACCAAACGCTGCGGTTTTGCTGGTGTCGGTCAATGCGCGGATCTCTAAAACCACCACTACCGATGCCAATGGTCAGTTTAAATTCGATAATTTAATATTTCCTGACAGCGCCAAGTTTGCCGTACAGGCAAGGGGTGTTAAAAACAGCAGCAATCTGATTATTTCTTTACACAACATCCCGCCGGTTGCCATCAACCCAAAACAAAATACGGCCGAAGTAAACATCATTAAAGCCAACCTGCAAAAAGCTGAACAAGAGGGCGTACTGCCAAAACTGACCGGGCATATTTTGAAGCAGGTTAATATTAAAGACACCAGAAATCAGGCTGATAAAAATGTAATTCCGCAAGGAATGTTTAGCTTACCGGATGAAGAATCAGCAGATCATATATACACTATACCCGATCCTGAACATTACATTGACTTGAAAATGTTTTTGCAGGAAAGAGTTGCAGGTATCACTGTAAAGACAGACGAATTTGGTAATATCGTTGTTCA
>DATCXS010000315.1:0-2595 GCA_036565645.1 Mucilaginibacter sp. | reverse complement strand
ATAATCATAGGCACGCTGATATATTTTTTCTCCATGTAGTTGATCACTTTTTCGAGTACCTCGCGAGATTGGGCATCCATGTTGAGTACCTCGTCGGCAAATACGGTGTTAAGTGCGGTATTGCGGATCTCTTTGATCTTTTCGGGAACCTGGCGCATAGCCAGCTCAACTTTACGTTGTTTAAGCTGTACACAAAACTCGATGATATTTTCTTCGATAATTGCCTCGGCCTGGGTAAGCTCCTGGTAACGCTCTTGCAGGTTACGTTTGGCAACCTCGTTCAGCGAACATACCTCGATAAAATTAACGGGGAACTGCTCTAAAACTTCGGGTGCAGTGTCGTTAGGTATAGCCAGGTCGACGATGGTTTTTTTGGTGGTACACCCATTTAATAATGAGGCATACACCTGGGGGGTAATAATAGGCTCGGTTGACGATGTGCAGGTAATCAGCACATCAAAACCTTTGTCGTATGTTTTTAAAGCGTCCAGCGTAAATGCTTCGCCGTTCAGGTCGGCAGCCAGTTTCTGGGCTTTTGACAGGGTACGGTTAAACACAGCAAAGTTGCTGAATTTATGTTTTTGCAGATACTTGGAAATATTTTTGTTGGTTTCGCCTGCGCCGACGAGGAGGATGCGGGCATTTGAGCATAGCTTGAGGTCTTTAAGCTTACGGTAGGCCAGCGATACTACCGAGATTGGATTTTTGGAGATGTTGGTGTTTGTGTAGACTTCCTTAGCAGTTTTGACGACACAACTCATAAACATTCGCAATCCGTCGCCGGTAAGGCCCGCCTCGCGGCAGTTGTCGTAGGCCTTTCGCAATTGTGCAAGGATCTCCTTTTCGCCAACGATCAGGCTTTCTAATGAGCATGACATTCGCAGCAGGTGGTTCAGCGCATCGCGGCCTTCGTAAATAGAAGCGGCATCGACAAACAAACCGGTATGGTGCGAGCAAAGACCGATATTTAATGTCTGGATAAATTTTTGGGCAAATGCCTTGTCAACCTCTTGCGGAGTTATCATTACAAACTCGACGCGGTTACAGGTTGCTACATAAAAAAGTTCAGCTATGCCAAATTCAGTTTTAACCTGATGGAGCTTATCCGTTAAGTTCTCCTCGCAGATAACCAACTTCCCCAGTTCCTTCAGCTCTATCTGTTTGTGCGTAAAAGCAATTACTTTTAAATACTCCAAAGCATTTTTAAATTTGACCCAACAAAAATAGCATCTTGAACCACATCATCTGTCAAGACTTTGTCATACAGTTGTATTTAGAACGTTTATAAATAAATATCTGTTTAAATAACAAAAATGTAACCGTACTAATAAATCAGCCGTCAAAATTATAAAAATGGCAAAAAGAGTTAGTCCTACCATTCTCATTTTTGGCTATTTACCGGGTGGCATTAATCATTTTTTACACCGGGCGGGTTATATAGTATCATTCCGCATTATATTCCGTTCCCAATATTTGTTAATTATTTGTCAGGGTTGATCGAAATATTGTTTGGAACACTTCTTATTTTGAATACTACCCGCCGTTTTGCAGCACCGCTATAGTCTTATGCTGATTGCCTTTTTACCTGTGCATATACTAATGGTTATTGATGCAGCGCTCAATCACGGTACGTTTACAATTAGCCCCCGGGTTGCCTGAGGGGCGCTGATTTTGCAACCGGTGTTAATTGTCCGGGCCTGGCGGCTGGCTAAAAATTAATTGTAACAAGCCTGCGCAAAAACAGTCTATTATTTGGTTGATACCACGTATTGTGGTAATATTGACTATCTGCAATGATTAAACAAGAACACTTTACCTTATCGGGCAGCAAAGGCAGAGCCATGTTAATGGACCTGACCTATGATAACCGACACAAAACGGCGCCGCTGGTTATCTTTGCGCACGGCTTTAAGGGCTTTAAAGATTGGGGCACGCATAACCTGGTTGCGCGTTATTTTGCTCAAAATGGCTATCGTTTTTTAAAATTTAACTTTAGTCATAACGGCACAACGCCTGATAATCCGGTTGATTTTACCGACCTGATAGCTTTTGCCGATAACACCTTCAGCATCGAACTGGACGACCTGAACACCGTGATAGACTTTGCCTGCAACGGTACGGCTCTTCCGCGCGCGCCTGGTGTTTATTTGATTGGCCACAGCATGGGCGGCGGCATCAGTATTATTAAAACCGCCGAAGACAAGCGCATCAAAAAATTGGTGACCATGGCTTCTATATCCAACTTTCATAACCTGTGGCCAAAAAGTGCCGAAGAACAATGGCGACTTCAAGGTATGATGTATATGCTTAACAGCCGCACCAATCAGCAAATGCCGTTGAAATCGACCTTACTGGATGATCTGGAACGACACCCGGCCCGATTGAATATTCAGGGCAAAGCAGCACAAATTACCCAGCCGTGGCTTATTGTGCATGGCGATGAGGATAAGACGGTACCCCTTAGCCACGCAAAAGAATTGCACAAAGCACAACCAAGTGCGCAATTTTCTGTTATAAAAGGCGGCGACCATACCTTTGGCGGTACGCATCCGTATGCTAAAGATACTTTGCCGCCGCATCTGCTTGATTTTTGCG
>DATCXS010000297.1:0-9625 GCA_036565645.1 Mucilaginibacter sp. | reverse complement strand
AGCAAAAGCGGGTCGCGGCTTTCAAAAATCTTGCGTTTTATAGCTTCTTTAAGTGCTGCACCCTCCAGTAACTCCAAAGAATGCGTCGGTACAAAATAGGCTTTAGAAACTGCTCCCGGATGGTGGCCGCTACGCCCGGCACGCTGCATAAAACGGGCAACACCTTTAGGGCTACCTACTTGTACAACAGTATCCACGGGACGGAAATCTACACCCAAATCCAAACTCGAAGTACAAACCACAACTTTCAAAGCCTCGGCATGCAGGGCTTGCTCAACCCAGTTGCGCAGATCATTATCCAGCGAGCCATGATGCATAGCCATGACGCCGGCATATTCAGGGTAGTTGTCTAAAATTGCATGATACCAGATCTCTGACTGTGACCGCGTATTGGTAAATATCAGTGTAGTTTTGCTTTTGGCAACAATCTCCATTACCTGCGGCAAAAGTTTTAATCCTATATGCCCGGCCCACGAATAGTTTTCGATATTCTCGGGGATAATAGATTGGATATCCAGCTTTTTATCCAGGTTGGCCCGCACCATTTTAATCTGGTCCGGCGGGAAATCATTACCTAATAGTACCTCGGCGGCTTGTTCCAGGTTGCCGATGGTTGCGCTGATACCCCAGATTTTTATCCCTCTACGGCTCTCCCCAAAAGAGAGGGCCGTAGAGAGGTGTTTCAATTTACTCACTCCCAACTCTACCTGTACACCGCGCTTAGTGCCCAGTAATTCGTGCCACTCATCAACCACTAAAACCTGCAGGCTTTGAAAAATTTTGGGATATTCTTTCTGAGCCAGCATCAGGTGCAGGCTTTCGGGGGTGGTGAGCAATACCTCGGGTAGTTTTTTCTTTAATGCCGCCTTTTCGGCAGCCGGCGTGTCCCCGGTACGGGTGGCTATTTTCCAGGGGATTTGCAGGTCGTCGCAAACTTCCTGCATGGCTTTACGGATGTCGTTGGTGAGTGCGCGAAGGGGCGTTATCCAAAGCATTTGTAAGCCATTGTTTTGACGGATTTTATAGTCAGGGTGCTTATTAATGAAATCGGCCAGGAAAGGCAGAAACAAGGCAAAGGTTTTACCGCTGCCGGTAGGGGCATTGAGCAAACCCGAAAAACCGGCCAGGTAAACCGTCTCCATTTCGCGCTGAAAGGGAAACTGGTGCCAGTTTTTTTGTTGGTACCAATCCTGTATAACTTTTTGCCCCTGGCTCATCATCATTTAGCTAACAAAATACTAAATCTTTTGTGAGGAAATAAAAAGTCCCGCCTTTAGCAGGGGCGGGACTTGAGGAATATTTTTGCTAATGCCTGTTATTTCTTCTCCGGCTCCAGGATCAGCTTGATCAGATTATTATTATTTAAATACTTGTTAGCAGCGTCTTTAATGCTTTGCGCATTAACCTGCCCTAAGGCCTGCACCCGTAATAGTAGCTTATCCGGATCTTCCTGATTTTGGGCTGCCGCTGTCAGTGCTGCCTGCCAGAACGCGTTTTGTTTGTATTGCGATTGTATGTTGTGTGCCTGGCGTTCGACAAACAGTTTGGCATCGTTAGCCGTTGGGCCGTTTTGTTTGAGTTTGTTGATCTCGCTCAGTATATAGGCTATTGCTTTGTCGGTATTACCGGCATCTGCCAAAAAAGAGATAGTCATTTTATAACGACCTTCCGGAAGTTTAACATAACCCGCGCGTACGCTTGGCGAGTAAATGCCATTGCCATCTTTTAACGAATCGACCAGATGGATGTTAAGGACCTCTTCAAGGCCATCCAATTGCAAGTTGTCGGCATCGTTGTATTCATAAGGCCCGTCAAATATCAGTTGAACGGTTGATTTGTCGCCCGTGCCTTTAGTCACGGTTTTGGTGATTTGCCCTGCGGGGGGATGAATGTTCAGATTTTTAAAGGTCTCGTGGCTATTGGTCGACGGTAGGCTGGCCAGGTAAGTAGCCACAAAGGGGATGATATCTTTTACCGTGAAATCGCCGGTTATGGTAAAGGTAAAATTACCGGCGTCGGCAAAGCGGGCCTTGTAAAAATCGTACGCTTTATCCAGGCTGGCAGCGCTCAGCTTATCTAAAGTTGCGGGCATGCTTCTGGTATTGTATCCGCCTAAAACAGCCAGTACGGTATCCTGGTAAACGGTACCCGGATCGTCAGCATTTTTTACCAGGGCCGATTTAGCCTGGTCGATATAGTTTTTCCAAACCTGGGCATCTTTGCGCGGACTGGTAAAATACAGCGAAAGCAACTGCATAGCAGGCCCAAAGTTATCTGCCGATGCATAGCCCGATAAACCTTGCGATATATCGCTGATGTATGGAGTAATGCTAAAGCCTTTATCGCCAATCATTTTGTTAACCTGTGTTTGGTTAAATGATGCTACACCACTGTTGCCGATAACCTGCGCCGCTACATTGGCCGATGTAAAGTCGGCGTCCGCAGCTAATGAAGTACCCCCCATTGCATAAGCCGAGATCAGTACCTGGTTAGAAACAAAAGTAGTTGGCTTTAAGATCACTTTTGCTCCGTTGGATAGTTTAAGGTTAAATACCGATAAGGTGCTGTCAACCTTTATATCAGTAATCTTGCCCGGAGCTGGCTGTTTATCCATAAAGGGCACCGCGCTATCGTCTACATAGGCGGTAAGTCCGTTACCTGCATCGGCTACCCATTTTAGTACGGTTTGTTCGGTTGGCAGCTTGTCTTTTTCGCTGTCATCAGCCTCAATTAAGATCACGCGGTTTTGGTCGCTGATTAATTTTGCAGCCAATGTGTTTATATCGGTTAAAGATATGTTGCCGATGTTGCTTATGTAGTAGTTGTACTCGTAATCAATGCCGGGGATAGCCTGCTTAATGATAAACGCATGCTCATATTCGGTAGCAAAGTTTGCGGATGGCGAACTGTCTTTGGCAGAATATGATGCCGAAACCTGTTGCAGGATGTTTTGCTTGGTACGTTCTAACTCGGTTAAGGTAAAGCCAAATTTCCGGGCCCGCTCAATTTCAGCTACCACGGCTTTAAACGTAGTTTCCAGATCTTGCGGAGATTTTGCTAACGCGATAGTTGTAAAAGCATCCTGCTTGCCAATAAATTCGGCATAGCCTGCTTGCCCGTATTTAATAGGGGGCGAAGGTATTTTGGCCAGGTCGCTTATCCGGTTGTTGATCAATTGGTTAAATAAGGCCACACGCATGTTTTGCATTTCATCGGCAGGCGTTTTGACAACGGTTCCGGGATGTTTGGACACTATCTGTATAAACGTATAAGGAAAGCCTTTACCCGTAACCAGTTTTACAACTGTGCCGGGCGCAGCAGGTACGGTAAACTGCGGCTGTGGTTTCTCAGGAACCGGGTTTCTTAACGAGGCAAAGCTAAATTTGATCATTGCTTCAACCTTTTTCGGATCAAAATCACCGACGGCAACTACCGCCTGCATGTCTGGGCGGTACCAGTCTCTGTAAAAGCTTTTTATGGCAGCTGCATCTATGTTTTTTAAAGTGGCCCCGGTACCCATAGGTAACCTGGCACCATAGCGCGAATTATTTAAAAGGGTAGGCAATGCGGCCTGCTGCAATATATCCTGCGGGTTTTTGCCCCCGGCAGCAGCCAGGGCAGCCAATTGGTTCTTCTGTATATCTAACACCGCCGGGTCAAAAGTAATGCGCGCGGCCCAGTTAGCTAATAGGTTAAATCCATCAGCAAATGTTTTTGCGCTGTCTGTGGGTACGGTTAATTGGTAGGTTGTTTCATCAAATGAGGTAAAGGCGCTGGTGTCGGCGCCGTAGCGGTCGCCCAGTTTGGCTAAATAGCTATCCAGGCTTTTTTGGGGGAAGTCGCGGGTTCCTGTAAATGCCATGTGTTGTATCAGCGTAGCCATACCCCGTTGTGCATCAGTCTCTAAAATCGAACCTACCTTAGTTACCAGCATTAGCTGTGCGCGGCCCTTAGGCTGGCTATTGGCCCTGATGTAGTATGTCAGGCCGTTGGGCAGTTTACCTACTATCACATTCGGATCAAGCGGTAATACATTTGGATTGGCGGCTTTTGCTGTTGGTTTTTCAGCAGTGCGTGTAATGGCTTTCCTTACGGGAGCGATGGCTTTCTTTTTAACCTGTGCAACTACGCTGGTGGCAGTAAAAAGCAAAGCCGATGCTCCTAAAAAAACGATACGTTTAAAACTCATTTGAAGATCGGGAATATATATATTTCTGCTAAGATGCAAAAACGGTAAGAATAGTTAAAAATTATTGTTTTTCATAGCAACGGCTTCTGATAGTAGATGGAGCCGATGTTAGTCCTGATTATAAATCCGGACTAACATAAACTTCAAACCCGGCGGCGGGGACTTACCCGGTCTACGCTTCGCTGGACCAACCTCTCTTCCGCAAGCGAAAGAGGCGTATCGATTTTTAATATCGAATGATAAATTCTGAATTTCCAATAATGAAGTACTTCACATTTATTATTAGCATTCGATGTTCGATATTTTTCAGCCTTATGCAAAGTGATCCACGAGTGTATACGTATCACCCGGATCACTTAAAAAATACAACACATTGAAAATCAACTAATTAAAATACAAATACACCAAAAGTGGATCAGTTTGGATCACTTTTTATGACTTTTAAGTCATTATTTGGATCACCTGCCAAATGACCTGCCCTAAAACATCTTGTCAGAAATAGTATCGTTTAAACGCTTCCATCGCGGCGTACTCGGCAAAGCCCAGTTGGTCATAGGCTTCGGCAGTTTCGCGGTTGCGGTCCTCGGCACGCACCCAAAACTCGCGGTCATCCTCGCCGGGGAATACGGCCGGATCTTTTTGCGACTGATGTTTGAATATGGCATAGCGTTTACGCAGTACTTCGTCCGGCGACAATGGTACAGCCATTTCAATTTCGTGCGTGGCAAACTCAAACCAGGCGCCGCGATACATCCACAGCCAGCAATCTTTTACCCAGTCTTCGGTTTCTTTTAACTGGTTCAGTGCAGCCAGGATAATGTTAAAACATACAATATGTGTACCGTGCGGGTCGGCAAAATCGCCGGCGGCAAAAATTTGTTGGGGCTTAACCTGTTGCAGCAGTTCTTTTGTCATTTGCACGTCGATCTGGCTTACCGAATTTTTGCTGACCTTGCCTGTCTCGTAAAAAGGCAGCGCCATAAAATGAATATGATCGTCCTGTAAGCCAGCATAGCGTGCACCTGCAATAGCCTCGCTTTTGCGGATGAAACCTTTCACTGCTCTTACCTCTGGCGAGTCTATCTGGTTAGGTTGTTTGGTAGCAAAGAAAGCGCGCATGCCGCTATGGATATTTTGCAGCTTGGTGGTGTCATCGCCGATGCTTTTGTTAAAGTCGATGGCAAACTCCATGTAGCGCAGCACGTCATCATCCCACACCGCGGTATTGCCTGATGTCTGGTAAGCTACATGCACATCATGCCCCTGGTCAACCAAACGGATAAAGGTGCCACCCATCGATATCACATCATCGTCAGGGTGTGGGGAGAATATAATAGAGCGTTTTTTAGCCGGTTGCGCACGCTCGGGCCGCTGGCTGTCGTCGGCATCAGGTTTGCCGCCCGGCCAGCCGGTAATGGTATATTGTATCTGGTTAAATATATCGATATTGATCTCGTAAACCGGCCCCTGCTCGGTAGCCAGTTGCGCCATACCATTATTGTTATAATCCTCCTCGATCAGTTTCAGGATAGGTTTGCGAACCTTTTGCGACAGCCAGATCACGGCTTTCTTTTTCAATTCATCGGTCCAAATACAATCCTTAACCAGCCAGGGGGTGTCAAAGCGGGTAAGCTCGGATGCGGCGGGGGTGTCCAATACAAACTCTACATGGTCTGACAGTTGCAGGTAGGTAGCCGGTACCTCGGCCGATAGTTCGCCCTCGACTGCTTTTTTGATGATCGGCGCTTTCTTTTCACTCCAGGCCATCAGGATGATCTGGCGGGCCTTAAAAATGGTACCCACCCCCATAGTGATGGCTTTGGTAGGTACGCCGTCCTTACCACCAAAATCGCGCGCGGCATCGGTACGGGTCAGGTCATCCAGGGTAACCAGGCGGGTACCCGAGTTTGGCGCCGAGCCCGGCTCGTTAAACCCGATGTGGCCGGTACGGCCGATACCTAAGATCTGCAGGTCAAGCCCGCCCAGCGTCTCAATTTGCTTTTCATAGTTTAAACAAAAAGCAGCAATATTGCTTTCGGCTAAGGTGCCGTCAGGGATATGAATATTAGCCCGGTCGATGTCTACATGGTCAAACAAATACTGATTCATGAAACGTACATAGCTTTGTGCGGATGAAGGCTGCATAGGATAATACTCGTCAAGGTTAAAAGTGATGACATTTTTAAAGCTCAGCCCTTCTTCTTTATGCAGGCGGATCAGCTCGTCATAAACCGCGATAGGGGTAACGCCGGTGGCGAGACCTAATACTGTTTTTTCGCCTTTGGCTTGCTTGTCGCGGATGAGTTTTGCTATGCGCTGCGCCACAGCAACGGCGCCGGCCGCAGGGTTTGGATATACGGTTACCGGCAGTTTTTCGTACCGGGTTGCTTCTAATAAATTTAATCTGGCCATAGTTAAAAAGGTTGAACTGGAGCAGCAAATATCGCGAATAATTAATTTAAGTTTTATCCATCCCTGGTAATTTAGTGGTAACTGTTCGTATCTTACATCGCAAATATGGCAGCACTCAATACTAATTTACAGCACTTAACTAACACAGCCCAAAAAACTGAGCGCATAGGTATTGGGTTGATGTCAGGAACATCATTAGACGGGCTGGATATTGCGCTCTGTAAATTTACCGGTACCGGTTTGCAAACTAAATTTAAGCTGCTGCAGTTTACCACCATTCTTTATCCCGACAGCTTTAAAGATGATATTCGCCTGGTGTTTGCGCACCGGCAGGTGGACCTGGAAAAAGTTTGTTTACTAAATGATTTTATTGGAGATTACCATGCCGAATTGATCTTACAGGCGCTTGAAGGATGGAAAATAAAACCCACTGACGTTGATTTTATTGCCAGTCATGGACAAACCATTTACCATGCACCAAAACGTCTGCACGGGCAGGAAGGCTATCCTAATGCGACGCTTCAGATTGGGGATGGCGACCATATAGCGGTAAAAACGGGCATCCTTACCATTAGCGACTTTCGCCAGAAACACATAGCTGCGGGTGGCGAGGGCGCTCCGCTGGCTTTATATGGCGATGTTTTGTTAGGCAGCAAAGCCGGCCAGGACAGAATATTGCTAAACATAGGCGGTATAGCTAACTTAACTTATTTGCCGGGCGATGGCGATCTGCGAAAAGTATTGTGTTCGGACATTGGCCCGGGTAATACTTTAATTGATACTTTTAGCCGCAGCCTTTTTAATAAGCCGTTTGATGAGGATTCGGGCATCGCATTTTCGGGGGCCATTAATAACGATCTGTTAAACTCGCTGCTCAGACATCCGTTTTTTGCCGAGACGGCACCCAAAACTACCGGACCTGAGTTATTCAGCGAAGATTATGTACGCAATGCCCAGGAACGCTCAGGCACCAGCCATATCAATGCCGAAGATGTAGTAGCGACGTTGAGCGCATTTACCGGTAAAGCAATTGTCGACTTTATCGGTACATATCTGCCGCAAGGCGCAAGGATATTTATAAGCGGCGGTGGGGCGCGTAATCCGTTTATTGTTCAGTATATGCAAAAACATTTAACCGGCTCCAAAATTACTGATACGGCTGCACTGGGTATTGACCCGGATGCTAAGGAAGCCATTTTATTTGCCTTGTTAGGCAACGAGGCTTTGGCAGGCGAAGCCCTGGTTATTGGGGATAATCCGGCGGTGTTGATGGGTAAGTTTAGCTTTGCGGGATGATATAGATGATATAGCATAGGATACGCGAAGCATCGCGTCTCTACGTGTTGCCAAAAACCGTATATTCGTCAAAAAACTTTAACCACCATGAACGCATACAGCATCGTACAGCACCTGCACTCAGGCTTTAGGTACATCATCCTTATTCTGTTTATTTATGCCATTATTGCTGCTTTTATAGGCTGGCTGGGCAACAGGCCATATACTAACGGTAACAGGCTGACCAATCTGTTCGCCATGATATCTGTCCACACGCAGTTGCTGATAGGCATTGTGTTATATTTTTTAAGTCCGCTGGTAGCTTTTAACAGCACTACCATGAAAGACCCGGTTACCCGTTACTTTACCGTTGAGCATTGGGTAATGATGTTAATCGCGATAGCTTTAATAACTATCGGCCACAGCAAATCTAAGAAGCAGGCAACACCTCAAAATAAGCACAAAATAATTGCACTGTTTTATACCATTGCGCTGCTAATTATAATTGGTGCTTTAGCTGCAGGCAAAATTTCTATCTTGAAATAAGTCAAAAAAAAGTATAAAAAAATTTGCTAATTCAATTTTCTTTATAAATTTGCGTCCACGATGATCAAAAAGGTAAATAATAAAAGCTGGTGGCACCAATTAAATTTGGCAGCCGGATAACTTTTTGACCATAGGAAACTAATCAATTGTAAACCTAATACAAAGACCCGGCGACCCTCATTCGCCGGGTCTTTTGTTTTACAATATATGTGAACTGATAATGAAAAAATATAAAATTAATACCACCTACAAACAGCAGCTTGCCGATACCACTACACCTGTAAGTATTTACCTGCGGTTAAGGGATGTTTTCCCAAACTCGTTGTTGTTGGAAAGTTCTGACTATCACAGCCGCGAAAATAGCACCAGCTATGTTTGCTGCGATCCTATTGCCGGCATTACTTTAAATGACGGGCAGCTTAATAAACGCTACCCCGATGGCAGCGAAGAAACCCTGGAGGCAGGTGAGTTTGAGCTAATAGAACAGATCAACGGGTTTCGTAACAGCTTTGAAACCAGTGCACCGCCGGTAAAAATTACAGCTAATGGTTTGTTTGGTTATTTTACCCACGAGGCGGTCGAGCATTTCGAGACCATCCGCCTGAAAGAAAGCGATGATACCACGCGCAAAATTCCGACTATGCAGTATAACATCTACCGCTATATCATTGCGATAGATCACTTTAAAAACGAGCTATATACTTTCCATAATCAGCCCGAGGGCGATACCGATACTACCGTCCTGGATAAGATCCATGATCTGATCAAAAACAAAAATTTCCCTGAATATAGTTTTCAGAGCAAAGCCGAAGAACAATCAAATTTAACTAACGAAGATTTTATTGCGATAGTGGAAAAGATGAAGCAGCACATTTACCGCGGCGACGTTTTCCAGATAGTGCCTTCAAGGGCGTTCTCTAAACAATTTACCGGCGATGAATTTAATGTGTATCGCGCTTTGCGCTCCATTAACCCCTCGCCGTATTTATTTTATTTCGACTATGGCAATTTCAGGATATTCGGCTCATCGCCCGAGGCGCAGATCACTATCAAAAACCGCCATGCTACTATCTATCCCATAGCGGGCACCTTTAAGCGCACCGGCGATGACGAGAAAGATGCCGAACTTGCTTACAGTTTAAAGAACGATCCGAAGGAATCGGCAGAGCACGTTATGCTGGTAGACCTGGCCCGTAACGACCT
>DATCXS010000054.1:0-4860 GCA_036565645.1 Mucilaginibacter sp. | reverse complement strand
CCAGGCAAATGGAAGTTACTTTGCTTCACATTCTCGCCCAATGCAAATTTGATGAAGCCGGGAGCGCCTTGCAGCTTTAATTGCTCAGGCAGCATACCCCAACGGTGTTTGATCAACATGGTTTGCCCACCAATAGGATTTGCCGAACCGTGTAGAATGTGCGAGGTAGTAACACCACCTGCTAACTGGCGATAAAGGTTAATATCTTCTGAATCTAAAACATCGGCTATACGCACTTCTGACGTAACCGCCTGTGTACCTTCATTGATACCACCGGTAGCTGCAATATGTGAGTGCTCGTCGACAATACCTGCGGTAATATGTTTGCCGGTTGCATCAATAACTTTGGCATTACCCGCGGGCAGGTTTTTGCCTACAGCTTTGATCTTTCCATTTTCTATCAGGACATCAGCATTTTTCAGGATGCCTTCTTTCTCATTTGTCCAGACGGTAGCATTTTTAAACAATACATTTTCAGCCTTAGGTATCTCTGCGTTGCCGTAAGCAGTAAATGGATAAACTACCGGTCCGTAAGTCAAATTTGATTTTGGTGCTTCGCGCCGCTCGGTAGCAGGCACTGTACCCGAATACACAGCCGACCAATTAGTCGACGTACCGTCTGGTAAAATAGCGCCGCCGGTTAATGTCACCGGTGATGTTGATGAGATGTAACCGTTCAGACGGATGGTTCCCGCCGGATTATTTTTCAGATCAAAGTACAAAGTCACCATGTCGCCCGTACGGATAAAGGTTCCGCGGGTACGAACGCTATCCGTTCCTCCAGTGCGTTGAACACTCAATTCATAAGATCCGGGGTTTCCGGTTACGCGTAAATTGAGCCCTGCTAATCCATCGCCACTCAACTTATACGTACCCGCCAGGTTAATAGCGCTTACACGGCTAACTATATATTGTCTGCCTTCAATCCAGTTTTCGTAAATTACATTTCCTTTCTTGAAAAGATCATCAGACGTGATCAGGAAGTTGGCTATTTTTCCTTTGGATAGTGTACCCACTTTATCGCTTACACCCAGCATTTCGGCAGGGGTCTCCGTTAATGATCGTAGTGCCTGGGCCTCGCTTAACCCATGATCGATGGCTGTGCGCAGGTTTGTCCAGAACTCGCGCGGATTACTTAAACCGTATGATGTAATTGCAAAGCGGATGCCTGCCTTCTCCATCATAGCCGGATTATTTGGTGCCAGTTCCCAGTCTTTTAATTGCTCATAAGATATTTTTCTGGCTTGCAGCGGATCTTCGACATCAAAGGCATCAGGAAAAGTAAGCGGAATAATAAAACTGCCGCCGGTTGCTTTCATGGCATCTAATCGACGATATTCGTCGCCATCGGTTTTATAAATATATTTCTTGCCAAATTCTTTGGCGATCTTGTCAGCACGTAGTACCATCAGCGGATCGCTTACTTCAAATATCTGCGGTAAGCTTTGCTCGCGGTTAAACTCGGCCAATGAAATATTATATTCTTCTTTTTGCGAGCCATACCATTGCGCATCTAAATAAGTTTGCCTGATCAGCGCAATACTACCCATTAATGACGACGGATAGTTTGTTGCCGCAGTACCTTTTGAGAATGAATAATTTGCAGCAGCCTCATCATTCAGCATCACCAGGTTGTCTCGTTCATCGCCCAAAGTTGCTACAACCGATGTACCACGGGCAATACCGTCATGAATGAGCGACTGAACCGCACCGAAACCATTTTTTTTAAATGCCTCGGCTTTGGCACCATCGACATGGAAAATTGATTTTACATTCATTTCCGGGCGGATAGCTTCGTTCCAGTTATAAGCACCGGGTTTAGTTGACAGCGGTGTAATGGTACGCCCGCCAAAAGCCTGCCTTGGTGTCTCGGGTAAACCATAGGTGGTGTAAGCGTCGATCAGGCCGGGGTAAACGTATTTACCTTTCAGATTGACCACCACATAGCCTTTAGGGATTGCAGTCGACGTACCTACCGATTCAATTATACGATCCTTGATGAGCAGAGTTCCATTCGGAATAGTTTGCTGTGAGTTTACGACAATTGTTGCGTTGGTAAATGCGTATAGTCCGGGACGAATGTCCTGCACACCGTTTACCGGAAAGGTTTGCTGAGCCCGGGCAAAATTGCATAACAGTGCAGCAAAACAACAGAGTAAAAATTTCTTCATATAATCTAATTATGAGCCAGTTATAGTATCATCGAATATAACTTTAAAAAATGAGTTTTTTATGCAGCAGAAATATTAAGTATATATCTTTTGGGTAAAAATTCTTAATTTAAATACCTTGTGTACCTAAATCGTCATATGAAAAGAAACAGCATAGGTATAATTGGAGCATCTCTGATAATTTTAGGCGCAGGTATGTTTGTATCTGGAATATCCATATTTGCCTATCAGGGGAGTAATTTAAGTCCTTTAATAAGCGAAATTGGTAAGTATTTCTTTTTATATTGGTTACCTGTCCTGGTAGTGGGGCTCATTCTCTTAGCATTTCGCCAGAAAAAAAATACATAAACAAAAAAGACCCGCATTGCTGCAGGTCTTTTCCTATTATTTGTTGGTTACAATTTATTTTACCGCATCAACCACAGCTTTGAAAGCATCCGGGTTGTTCATAGCTAAGTCAGCTAATACTTTACGATTTAAACCAATGTTTTTAGCGGCCAGCTTACCCATTAACTGAGAGTAAGAAATACCGTGCTGACGGGCACCGGCATTGATACGCTGGATCCATAAAGCTCTAAATTCTCTCTTTTTGGTTTTACGGTCGCGGTAAGCGTATTGTAAACCTTTTTCAACTGTGTTTTTAGCAACGGTGTAAACCTTGCTGCGTGAACCCCAATAACCTTTGGCAAGGTTCATGATCCTTTTTCTGCGTCTTCTCGACGCTACGGCGTTAACTGAACGTGGCATTTTTTTGTCTTTTTGGTAGTGAGTGCCTTGCGGTCTTTAATACTCTAATACCTGGTTAAAAATTAATTAATTACTTTCCGATACAAAGCATACGTTTTACGTTACCCATATCAGCATCAGATACTAAACTGGTGTGAGTAAGGTTACGCTTACGTTTGGTTGACATCTTGGTTAAGATGTGGCTTTTGTATGCGTTTTTTCTTGCAATTTTACCGGTTCCAGTAAGCTTAAAGCGCTTTTTAGCACTGGAATTGGTTTTCATTTTTGGCATGTCGTTATTTATTTTTGTTAGTTACAGGCGTTTCGCAACGCTTTATCTTCATCTGCACATCTGCACATACACGCATCTGCACATCAATTAAATTTACTTTTTGCCTGCTTTTGGTGCAACGGTCAAAAACATCCGTTTTCCCTCAAGTTTTGGCAGCTGCTCCACTTTGCCAACTTCTTCTAAAGCCTGCGCAAAACGCAGTAATAAAATCTCGCCTTGTTCTTTATATACAATTGCACGGCCTTTAAAGTGTACATAGGCTCTCACCTTCTCGCCGTTTTCTAAAAACTTGGTGGCATGCTTTAATTTAAACTCAAAGTCATGATCATCAGTGTTCGGCCCGAAGCGGATCTCCTTAATAACCGTTTGCTTAGCATTATTTTTTATCTCTTTGAGCTTTTTCTTCTGCTCATAGATGAATTTATTATAATCAGTTACCTTACAAACCGGTGGAACCGCGTTCGGAGATATTTCAACCAGATCTAATTCCTGCTGTTCTGCTATTGCTAAAGCATCTTTAAGCGAGTATATACCCTGTTCTACGTTGTCGCCTGTTAAGCGGACTTCTGCAGCCCTGATGAATTGATTGATGTTATGTTCGGCCTCTTTTTTCTTAAAAGGAGGTCTGGGTCCTCTGTTTGCTGGTCTGTTTAATGCCAAGTTATACGGTTATTTCTTTAATTATTTGTCTTTTAAATTCTTCTATACTCATACTTCCCAAATCGCCCTGACCATGTTTACGAACTGAAACCACGTTTTCGGCAGCTTCCTTTTCGCCCACAATCAGCATATATGGGATCTTTTTAACTTCAGCGTCGCGTATTTTGCGACCAATTTTTTCGTCTCTAAAGTCAATTAGCCCGCAAATATCGGAATTCTTTAACTCTTCTGAAAGTTTTTTTGCATAATCTTCATATTTTTCCGAGATCGGTAAAATAATAAATTGCTCTGGCGATAACCACAGCGGAAAACTACCGGCACAATGCTCAATCAACACGGCAACAAATCGCTCTAACGAGCCAAAAGGTGCACGATGAATCATCACCGGGCGATGTTTCATATTATCGCTGCCGGTATATTCTAATTCAAAACGTTCAGGCAGGTTATAATCTACCTGAATAGTACCCAGCTGCCATTTACGGCCTAAAGCATCTTTAACCATAAAGTCGAGCTTAGGGCCATAGAAGGCAGCTTCGCCTAATTCGACAACTGTTTTTAAACCTTTTTCTTCGGCGGCTTCAATGATAGATGCTTCAGCTAAAGCCCAATTCTCGTCGGTGCCGATGTATTTGGCTTTATTGTCGGGGTCTCGCAATGATATCTGCGCTATATAATCATCAAAACCTAAAGCTTTGAAAACATATAGTACCAGATCGATCACCTTCATAAACTCTTCCTTTACCTGGTCGGGGCGGCAAAATAGGTGTGCATCATCCTGCGTAAAGCCACGTACACGGGTCAAGCCATGCAGCTCACCGCTTTGTTCGTAGCGATAAACCGTACCAAACTCGGCCAGACGAACCGGAAGGTCTTTGTAGGAACGCGGTTTTGTTTTATAGATCTCGCAGTGATGCGGACAGTTCATCGGCTTCAGGAAGAACTCCTCTCCTTCCTGCGGAGTCTTGATCGGCTGGAAAGAATCGGCACCATATTTTTCATAATGACCTGACG
>DATCXS010000207.1:0-3914 GCA_036565645.1 Mucilaginibacter sp. | reverse complement strand
TCGTCCTGATCTATTTTAAGGCTTTTCTTTATAGCTTCGGGCAACTGCCCATCGACAGCCGAAAAGTTTACACCGCCTTTTTCAAAAACATTTCCGTTTTGGATAACGCGGGTACGACCGCCACCACCACCCTCGCGCTGCCACAACTCCTGTTCAAATTTAGCTTTGCCGTCTACTGCGTCTAAGGCCCGGCAAATTTCGTCCTGGATGGCCTGGTAGTCGGTAACGATTTTTTCTTTAGTGATCATCGGGGCAAAATTGCGATTTTATTTGATTTGGAGTATAGAAAGAATGTCATTTCGAGTGTATGCGAGAAATCTATACACGCGCTTATAAACGGGTGTATAGATTTCTACCGTTGGTCGATATAACAGGACTTTTGCTTCGTCGTTCCTCCTCGCGATGACGTATTGGAGAGTAAAGTACTACAGCGTCTCCTCCATATAATTCAAATCTTTACCAAAAGTTTCCTGAAGCTGGCTTAGTGAGAACAATGATATTACAGTCAGCAATATCATCATGATATATCCGGCGTTAACCATGCCGTAGTGGCCTTTAAAGAAAGCAAATGCTGAATTTATGGGGATGAGTGAGCCACGCACAAAGTTAGGTACGGTAGTAGTTACCGTAGCGCGCAGGTTGGTTCCAAACTGCTCGGACGCAATGGTGACAAATGTTGCCCAATAACCCACTGTACAGCCCATCAGGAAGCATATTTTAAGAAACTGGTTGCTATCCATGCCGGTTGAGCTTAAGTAGTAAGCAACGCAGATGATGGACAGCAACAAAAATACCATCATGGTTAGCTTTCTCGATTTGGTTATCTGTGCCAGGATGCCTGCTACCAGGTCGCCCACAGAAATACCGATGTAGGTATACAGGACGCCGTCGCCGGCATTTAATACGTCTTTGGCTTTCAGGGCCACGCCAAACTCCTGCGATTGTGTCACCAATATGCCTACTACATACCAAAGCGGCGCGCCTATGAGGATACAGTACACGTATTTTAATAATTTTTTACGGTTAGTAAAAAGGCTCAGAAAATCGCCCCGCGAAACCTTGGTTTGCTGCGCATTTTTATACATACCCGATTCAAATGTCCCCACGCGAAGCAGCAACAGGAAAGCGCCCAGGCCCCCGCCCACAAAGTAAGCATTACGCCAACCGAAATGCTTGGCCACAATATTTGCCAATACCGCACCAAATAAACCGACTACAGCCACCAACATGGTGCCATATCCCCTGCGCTCCTTACTCAAAGTTTCGCTTACCAGGGTAATACCTGCACCTAATTCGCCCGCCAGGCCAACGCCTGCAAAGAAACGCACCAGCGCATAGGTATTTACATCATGCACAAAGCCATTGACAAAGTTGGCAGCCGAGTATAATATAATCGACCCAAATAAAACCTTGATACGACCGAGCTTATCGCCCATGACACCCCACAGGATACCGCCCAACAGCAAGCCAAACATTTGTACATTGATGATAAAAGTACCCTTAGCTGTGATATCGGCCTTATCGACAATGCCTATATCGGTCAAACTTTTTACGCGGACAATGGAGAAGATCAGCAGGTCATAGATATCAACAAAATAGCCAAGCGAGGCTACAAGTACTAAAAAAATAATGTTACGGTTGGCTTTGGCCTTTTCGGCATCAGTCATCATATTGGTTTATAAATTGGTTGGCCTAAAGTAAGGCAATTAAGCATATTTTGAAATCTTGGGCAAAAAAAAACCTCTGCGGTTAACAGAGGTTCTTCTTGGTCGGCTTAAGTAAATTATATCTTTTTTACATTTACTGCTTGTAATCCTTTTCTACCATCTTCCACATCATACTCAACACTATCATTGTCTTTGATAGCATTTACGCCACCCTGTACATCTTTAAAGTGTACAAAAAGATCTTTACCTTCTTCGGTAACAATGAAGCCGTAGCCCTTTTGTGTGTTAAACCATTTTACTTTTCCAGTTTTCATAATATTGAATAGTATTAATAAATTGTTTTAGACATATAATCAAACCAGACTGAATACAAAATGGTATTAATAATCAGCGGAATAGATATACCCTTATTACATCAAATATATAAAAATATTTAATTATCCAAATAAAATTATTTGTTGGGCTGAGGTGTTAAACGCAAGTACGGCTTAACTTCGGTGTAGCCTTTTGGGAACTTTGCCGGGATATCTTCAGTCTTAATAGCCGAAGATATAACCACATCTTCGCCATCCTGCCAGTCGGCCGGGGTAGATACGCTGTGGTAAGCTGTAAGCTGCAATGAATCAAGCACACGCAGTACTTCCTGGAAATTTCTGCCGGTTGACGCCGGGTAAGTGATAATCAGTTTTATAGTTTTGTCCGGGCCGATGATGAACAATGAACGTACCGTAGCATTTGCCAAAGCATTTGGGTGGATCATGTCATAAGCCCCGGCTATTACACGATCTTCGTCGGCAACAATAGGGAATCTAACATCAACATGCTGTGTTTCGTTGATATCATTGATCCAACCTTTATGAGACTCGACAGAGTCGACGCTTAATGCCAATACTTTGGTATTACGTTTTGCAAACTCGTCTTGTAAAGCTGCCGTTCTACCCAGTTCTGTTGTACAAACAGGTGTATAATCGGCAGGGTGTGAAAATAATACTCCCCACCCATCGCCCAGATAATCATAAAGATTGATCTCGCCTTGTGAGGTTTGTGCTGTGAAATTCGGGGCTTTATCGCCTAATCTTAAGCTCATAGTTGTAATGTTTTAAATGAAAATATTTTTAAAGTTAGTGCGATTGTTTTAAATAACAATAGCTTATATAAAAATAATCTACTATTTACATAGACATTACATAACTTATATCACTGTGCATAAAAAAAGCCTGCTTAGAATTCCTAAGCAGGCTTAATTCAATAAACAATAGCAATTATTTTACTTTGTCAATATTTGTAATCTGACCGTCAACCGGAGAGATTGTTAATACTAAATCTTCTTTAGCGTTTTTAAGTCCGATAAAGTAAACAACAGGTTCTTCACCGTCGTTAGGCTCAAATCTGGTTACTGCCTGAACGTTGTAACCAGCGTAGTTTTTTGCTATTTCGCTTTTAACCGCTTTAGTAACTGATGCAAAGCTAACTTCCTGAGCTAAACCATAAAATTGGTCAACTGAATCGTAGTAAGCAGTGTAATTTAAATTGTTTTTAGTAAAGCTGGCTTTTTGGCTTTTTGGAGCAACAGTCCATACCACATTGCTCACGTCCGTGAAATTATCCTGGAATTGAGTTAATACAGCATATGACACGTTTTCCTCGCCAGTTGTAGTAGATGCTTTTTTTCCGCCATCGGCAAATGCAGCAACGCTAACTAAAGTAGCAAATACTGCGGTGAAAATTAATTTTTTCATAGTAGTTTTTTTCTTTTTTGATATTGACAACAAAAGTACGGCTATTTTGAAATCAATTAAAATAAAATTCAATTATTGTGAATATTTCATAATTTATATCATATTAAAATGATAAATTATAAATTTTTTAAAGCACATAGTGTATAATATACAATAAGTGTAATTTTACTTAGTGTATAATATACAATAAGCAGGACTTGACAGCTCCTAAAATACGTCAAATCAGCATTGTAACACCGTATTTACAATCTTGGGCCTAAATAAAGAACGATTTTTCCGGGGCTTTTAGGCAACCCCGAATATTTCTGTAGCTTTTACGCTGCTTATTTTGTCGGCAACGCATATAACTAACTTAATTTCTTTGTGTTAATTAATGGCTTTGATATGGAAGGTATGCCCAGGTTTAATTGCCATCGCTTTTGTTACAATAAACAATTTAGCCATGACGATACCGGCAATAGCAAACATAGCGAGCCACCCCCCTCTAACCCGATAGCTATCGGGTCTC
>DATCXS010000077.1:0-13780 GCA_036565645.1 Mucilaginibacter sp. | reverse complement strand
GTCGTCTCTACGTGTGCTTGAAGCCGTAATATCAATAGCAGGGAACACACGTTTGTTTGATAATTTTCTATCCAGTTGCAGCTCCATGTTACCGGTACCTTTAAATTCTTCAAAGATCACCTCGTCCATTTTAGAGCCGGTTTCGGTCAGTGCTGTCGCGATGATGGTCAGCGAGCCACCATCTTCAATATTACGGGCTGCACCAAAGAAACGTTTTGGTTTGTGTAGCGCATTAGCATCAACACCACCCGATAATATTTTACCGGATGCAGGGGCCACGGTGTTATAAGCACGTGCCAAACGGGTAATTGAATCCAATAAAATCACCACATCATGACCGCACTCAACCATGCGTTTAGCTTTTTCTAACACGATATTAGCAATTTTCACATGGCGGTCTGCCGGTTCATCAAAGGTTGATGAAACTACTTCGGCACGTACGCTACGGGCCATGTCGGTAACTTCCTCAGGGCGTTCGTCAATCAACAGAATAATCAAATATACCTCTGGGTGGTTTTTGGCGATAGCGTTAGCCACGTCCTTCAACAACATAGTTTTACCGGTTTTTGGCTGCGCCACAATCAAACCACGCTGGCCCTTACCTATTGGCGCAAAAAGGTCCATAATACGGGTTGAAGAGTTACCCGGGTCTGTAAACAGATGCAATTTCTCTGAAGGGAAAAGCGGTGTCAGGTGGTCAAACGGAACGCGGTCACGAACCTCGGCAGGGATACGGCCATTAATAGCCTCAACGCGTACCAGCGGAAAATATTTCTCGCCCTCTTTTGGCGGGCGGATGCTACCGCGCACAGTATCACCGGTTTTGAGGCCAAACAATTTTATTTGCGACTGCGATACATAAATATCATCAGGCGAAGTCAGGTAATTATAGTCAGATGAACGCAGGAAACCGTAACCATCGGGCATTATTTCCAGCACGCCTTCGTTAACAATAACGTTATCGAAATCTAAATTAATGGCCGGCTCAGAAGCTTTTTGCTGCTGTACACGACGTTCAAATTTCTGTGGGCGTTCAGCGTTAGGATCTGCAGATGACGTAGCGGCAATTTCGCCTTCTTCTTGCGGCGATTGGCCTTCGTCCTCTGAAACCGGCAATACCTCTTCATTAACAACAATGTCGTCAACTTGCAGCTCATCTTCCGGTTCATCAAACAGATTAGTATCATCCAACGGCACTTCTACACGCGGCTTGGTTAATTTGGTGCTGGTACGTATCCTGTTACGTGCTTTTTTTTCACCGGTTTCTTCTTTAGCCCCTACAGGAGCATAATTATTTTCAACAGTTTGCTGTTGAGCTTTGGCAGCTTCAATAAGCTGTTGCATTTGTACAATATTGGATATAAGGTCAGGCTTGCGTAATGAGTCAGCATCAGCAATACCTAAACTTTTGGCAATTTCGCGCAACTCAGAAACGAGCTTGTCGTTCAATTCGGTAGTATCAGACATGATATGAATTATGGGTTCAAAAAGGGGGTTTGTTGTAATAGTTATACTTGAGGCTTACAGTTTATGCTCAGAAGTTATTTTGAAAAAGAAATTTTTTGCAGCTTGTTTTTGCACCGTTAAAACCAGGGATACCAAGATAAATAACGCGGAAATTAATATTATTCTTTAGTGCAAGAAAAACTCAAAGGAAAACAGTGCAATTCTAATCATTAAAAGTTAAAAAACAAACTTTTTAAAAAAAAATCTTTATAAGCTAAACAGTTAAACTAATTTTTAGTTTTTTTGGGCGATTAAAAACTCACGTCCAAATTTTCCACATGATTACGCGCCAACAACTAATAGACCAGATTAAACAAAAAAAATCATTTCTATGTGTTGGATTAGATACCGATATAGATAAGATCCCCGGGTTTTTAAAACAATACCCCGACCCTGTTTTTGAGTTTAACAAACGCATTATAGACGCCACCAGGGATCTTTGCGTGGCTTATAAGCCTAATTCAGCTTTTTACGAAAGCTATGGCGTAAAGGGCCTGCAAAGTTTGATAGACACCTGGAAATACCTACCCCAGGATACCCTAAATATTATTGACGCCAAACGGGGAGACATCGGCAATACTTCAGACAAATACGCCCGCGCATTTTTTGATGAGACAACATCGGGAATGAGCTTTGATGCTATTACTGTTACACCTTATATGGGTAATGACAGCGTGATGCCCTATTTAAAGTATGACGGGAAGTGGGTGATTATCCTGGCGCTGACATCATCTGTAGGCAGCAAAGATTTTCAATACCTAATTACCGGCGACGATTATTTGTACGAAGCCGTCATCAGAAAAGCCAACACCTGGGCTGGTGCCGACCGTGTTATGTACGTAGTTGGCGCCACCAAAAGCACCGAGTTTACCAATATACGAAAATACGCGCCAGACAATTTCTTATTGGTGCCAGGCATAGGCGCCCAGGGCGGCAGCCTTCAGGAAGTTTGCCAATACGGAATAACCAAAGACTGCGGCTTGCTGGTTAATGCGTCACGCTCTATTATTTATGCCGGTAATGGCGAAGATTTTGCCGATGCTGCACGCGAAGAAGCAAAAAAATTGCAACAGCAAATGCTGGTGGAATTAGAGAAAGCAGGTATCATCTAAACCGATTTGCCATTTCTCGCTGTAGCTCGAAATGACAAGATGGTGAAGGTATTTCCTGATTGCTGCACCAGCCAATTAGTGCTGGGTAAACTAAGTAGTTTTTGAAACTTCGTAAATTTTCATTACCCAAACACAACTTTGCGCTGCGGAAACTTTTCAGCATAATTAGCTACCAGGTTTTTGATATAATCATTACCGGGGTATGGCGTAATGTAGTCTTTAAGCTGTTGCAGGTTTTCAACCTGAAAATAGTGTGAGATGTAACCCATACCATAAAACTTACCTTTTTCAACCAGGATACAACTGTGCTCATCATCCGTTCTTCCTTCATCGCGAATGGCGAAGGTTGGCAGCGCCTTGTTGAGTTCGGCCATGGCGAGGTTTACTTTTTCATTATAGGTTTCGGCAGGTTCAATACCGGTGCAGGCGCATTGATCTTTGGCAGTGCCGGTGCAGGCTTCGACATTATTTTGGATAAAGCATAGCTTAGGGCACAGGTCAAACATTTCAATCAGCTGATTCAGTATCGCCCTGCCCTCTACCATAGTGTTGCAAGTATACAGCGCACCGGTATATTTGCGGTATTTATCCACTGCCAGACGCATATAGCCGCGCTGGTCTTCAAACATATAAAGCCCATAGGCATGTTCAAAACGTTTTAATGAGCGGTTATATTTGGGCCACAAGCGCTTGATCTCCACAGCCTCCAGCACAAAGGCAATCAGCTCTGTACCACAAACCTGGTGCGTTATCTGATGAATATTCTTTAAAAACTCCTGCCGCTGCTGACCGGGGTTATTACCGGTAAAATGACTGCTAACACGTTTTTTGATATTTTTAGCCTTCCCGACATAAATTACCTTCCCCTTTTGGTCATGGAAGTAATATACACCCGGTGTATTGGGCAGATCCTGAACATTTTTTTTTGGCAGATGTGGTGGTAAAACCTGCTCTTTCGAGTTTTGCTTAAGCGCTTGTTTAATATGGTCGTTTAGATCATTGCGCATCAGCAGGCTGAATAGTTCGGCTGTAGCCTCGCAATCGCCCGTGGCGCGGTGACGGCTTTCGTTATCAATCCCCAGGTGCCGACAAAGCTTACCGAGGCTGTAGGATGGTAATCCCGGTAATATCTTGCGGCCAAGCCTTACGGTACAAAGCTTATTACTATGCAGATCATACCCTGCCTGCGCCAAATGATAGCGCACAAAAGAATAATCAAAATTAACATTATGGGCGATGAAAATCTTACCATGCAGCAAATGATAAATATCTGCAGCCACATCTTCAAAAGGCGGTGCTTCGGCAACCATTTCATTGGTAATACCCGTCAAAGCCCGAATATAGATCGGTATCTCCCTGCAGGGATTCACCAGCGTATTAAAGCGTTTGGTAATCTTCTTGCCGTCGTGCAAGCAAATAGCTATCTCGGTAATGCCGTTAGCGCTGGCATGTCCCCCTGTGGTCTCGATATCTACTATAGCGTACACATGTCAAATGTAGCAGATTTTACTAATTTTTTTAGTTAAAATTTATTAAAATGCATTATTTGTAGAGACGCGATGCATCGCGTCTAATTTTGCAGCCCCTATCCTGGTTTCTTTGAAAACGCGAGACTCGCTCTCCACCGCAAATAACCAAAAACGGCCCACGAAAAATCGCGGGCCGTCTCCTAATCTTGATTAATTTAATCAGCTAATCACTATTTCTTCTTCTTTGATCCTGCCTGGGCCTGTTGCTGTTGGCGCATCATGTCTTCCATACGGGAGGCGAAGCCAGATTTTTTCTTTTTACTTTCAGGTTTCTTTTTGTGTTCCTGTATCTGGGCATGGATCTTCTTATCATTAACCATTAAACGGATAATGTATTGCTGCAAGAAGGTGAACATGTTAGCCAGGAAGTAGTAATAGTTCAAACCTGCCGGATAACCATTCAGTGCGCCCAGGAAGATGACCGGGGTTACATAACCGATATATTTCATCTGTCCGCTTACACCTGAGATCTGGTTGTTAAAGTAAGTATAGATCAATGTGGATATCGTCATCAACACACACATCAAACTTAAGTGATCGCCAAGCAGCGGTATGCTAAAGCCAAAATTGATGAATGAATCATAAGTTGAAAGATCATGCATCCACAGGAAGCTCTGCCCGCGCAGCTCAAACAATCCCGGAAAGAAGCGGAAGAATGCGTACACTATCGGCATTTGCAGTAATAAAGGCAAACAACCGCCCAGCGGATTTACCCCGGCCTTTTTATAGAGCTTCAGATATTCCTGCTGTAACAGGGTCGGATTGTCATCACCTACTTTGGCTTTGATCTCGTCCATTTCTGGTTTCAGGACCCTCATTTTAGCCATCGACAGGTATGATTTATAAGTAAGCGGCGATAATACCAATTTAAGGATAACTGTCAGCGCCAGGATAATTAAACCGTAGTTCCAGTTAAATTTGGATAAGAAGCTGAACACCGGGAGAACCGCTATGCGGTTAATATATTTCAGCGGGCCCCAGCCCAGGTTAATCTGTTTCTCAAAGCCATGACCTTCGGCCGATAATAAAGAGTAACGGTTAGGGCTAAAGTAAAACGCGAACGGGTAAGTACCGTCGCTATTGCGTGCTACCGTTAAGTTAGCTTTAAGCTGTTTGATGTCGGCATGGTTGGCAGTGTCGGTAGTAACAGTCAGGCTTGATTTACTGAAACCATCTTTGCTTAACAACACGCTCGAGAAGAAGTGCTGTTTGAATGATACCCATTGTAGTTTTTTGTCGGTGATATTTTTTTGATCGTCTTTGGTATCCCCAAGGTAGTCAAAATCGTTATTGGTATCGTAATACTGTATCATTGAATACTCACGATCCAGTTGCATGCTCTTTTCCAGTTTGCGCAGGCTGCTCTCCCAGTCCAGGGTTAAGCTGCCGGCATTGGCAATTACATTATCCAATCCGGTGGCTTTAATCACCAGGCCTACTTTATAACCTTCGCCTTTCAGACTGTATATGTAGTCGATATACTGTGTCGGGCTATAGCTTAAACGCATAGTAATGGACGACGAGTCCTGTCCGGCAACCTGCAAGCCTTGGGCACTTGGGGTAAAATAATGGTCGTTGGTATTTACATTAGCAACCCCTGCAGCAAAGCTAAAGCCAAATTTATTGGCATCGCCTTCAAATAAAATCAATGGCTTTTTATCGGCGGTTTTAAAGTCTTTTAGCTCAACCGAATAAATGCGGCCACCAAGTGTACTCAGTTTTATACGCAGGTCTTTATTCTCGACGATAATCAGCTTTTCAATACCCTTAAGTGTAGTACCAAAAGGAGCTTTTAAATCGGCCGAATCAACTGGTTTTGGGCCTAATTTTGCGGTATCAAGTTTGGCTACTTTATTGCTGTCTGGTTTTTTGCCTTGTTTTAACTTAGCCTGTAATTCGGCTTCTTTTTTTATTTGCTCATCCGAAGGTTTTAACAACCAGAATGATGCAAAAATAATAATCATGATCAGGAATAACCCTGTAAATGTATTTCTATCCATTTCTATCGTATCGTACTCAATTACTTATTTCTTACGCGCATAGGCCATCGAAGCGGCGACAAAGTTAATAAAAAGTGGGTGGGGATTAGCAACTGTTGATTTTAATTCGGGATGAAACTGTGCACCCACAAAAAACGGATGGTTTTTAAGTTCGACAATCTCAACCAGATTACTCTGCGGGTTAACGCCTGACGGGGTCATACCGGCAGCTTCATATTTTTTAAGATACTCATTATTAAATTCGTAGCGATGACGGTGACGCTCGGTTATATGCTGTTGACCGTAAATGGCAAATGCCTTGGTGCCCTTCTTCAAGTCGCAAGGATATGAACCCAAACGCATGGTACCCCCTTTATTAATCACTTTTTTCTGTTCTTCCATCATAGCAATCACCGGATTTGATGTGTCCGGATTCATCTCGGTACTGCTGGCATCTTTTAATCCTAATACGTTACGGCCAAACTCAACCACCGCGCATTGCATACCCAAACAGATACCAAAAAACGGAATATTATTCTCGCGCACATAACGTATCGCTTCTATCTTACCCTCAAAACCACGCTCGCCAAAACCGGGCGCAACCAGCACACCATGTAGGCCCTGTAGCTTTTCAACTGCGTTATCTGTAGTTAGAGTTTCGGACGGAATATATATTACACGCACCTTGCACTCGTTTTTAGCGCCGGCATGGATAAATGACTCGATGATTGATTTATAAGCATCAGGCAATTCGACATATTTACCTACCAGGCCAATTTTAACCTCGGCCGTAGGATTTTTGAGGCGACCCAGGAAATCTTTCCAGTTTTCCAGATCAGGCTCTACTTTATGCGGAAGTTTCAACTTGGTTAATACCGTTTTGTCTAACTGCTCCTTCAGCATCAGTAACGGAACATCGTAGATGGTAGATGCGTCAAGCGACTCAATTACCGCATTAATATTAACGTTACAGAACAGGGCTATCTTTTTGCGAATATCCATATTCAGGTGATGCTCGGTACGGCAAACCAGGATATCAGGTTGTATACCATACTCCAGCAACATTTTAACCGAGTGCTGCGTAGGCTTGGTCTTCAGCTCGCCTGCGGCAGCCAGGAAAGGTATCAGCGTTAAATGAATAACCAGCGAGTTACCTGAGCCTATCTCCCATCTAAACTGACGTACAGCCTCGATGTAAGGCAATGATTCAATATCGCCCACTGTACCACCTAATTCAGTGATCACGATGTCGTATTTACCGTCCTCGCCTAATATGCGAATGTTGCGTTTAATCTCGTCGGTAATATGCGGAACCACCTGTACGGTTTTTCCCAGAAAAGCACCTTCGCGCTCTTTGTTGATGACGTTTTGATAAATACGACCGGTAGTAATGTTGTTGGCTTGCGATGTTGGCGTATTCAAAAATCGCTCGTAATGGCCCAGATCAAGGTCGGTTTCGGCACCGTCCTCGGTTACATAGCATTCGCCATGCTCGTAGGGGTTTAATGTTCCCGGATCAATATTAATGTAAGGGTCGAATTTTTGAATGGTTACGCTGTAGCCGCGCGCCTGAAGAAGTTTTGCCAGTGAAGCTGAGATAATGCCTTTCCCCAACGAAGAGGTAACACCGCCCGTAACAAATATGTATTTAGTCATCTGAAAATTTGATTTTGGCGCCGGTTTCTGGCCTGCACCAATTGTTTGTGTACGGGATACAAAAGTAAGAATATTTTTGGGGTTTGGCGGATGAAATGATAATTATTGAAAAGGCGTTGAGTAATAAACACTAACGAGATTTTATTTAAACAAAAAAAGAAATTATTTCTTTCTACATAATTAATAAGCGACAGAACTCACATGAAAAAAATACTCTTACTGCTTACTTTTTTACTGATAACGCAAATTAATTTTGCCCGCCCGGCTAATCGCGATGCTTATGCGCGTTATCTCTACTCGCTTAATATGATGTCTAAGTTATTCTCCAAACTTTATGACAATGCGGATATGATAGCCCATCGGGCCGACCGTATAAGCATTAAAACATTTGCAGTAAATTTTAACAAAAAGGTGGGCGTACTTATCATCAACCAAAACAATCTGATTAACCTGATTACCCACGCCGGTTTTAGTGATAAACGCTTCCCAAATGCTTATCGCATTATGCAACAAAATGTGGTAGACATGAAAAACATTGTGCTGAATAACCGCCCGTTTATAGATAACCTGAGACTTCCCAATTTTAATAGTGACGAAATTTACGACGTGCTCGACTTCAGGATCTATGAAAATGATGAGCTATTACGCCAGGTGGCACAAAATAAACGGCACAAGGCCTTTAAACATAAGTTGATTGACAATCTGACACAAGGCGTTATTCTGGTTAATGAGTGCCGTAGTAAGGTGGCGGCTTTGTATAGTAAGATAAAGTAAGCTGTTGTTAAAACTTCAAATTCAGCAAATCTTCCGGCGTATCTACTGCATAAGTCTCTAACTCTGTTTCAGCTACTTTTATACGATAACCGTTTTCAATCCAGCGCAATTGCTCAAGCGCTTCGGCTTTTTCAAGGCTTGATATAGGCAGACGCGTAATCTGCTGCAAAATATCCGACCGGTAACCATAAATACCAATGTGCTTAAAGTAGGGATAAAACTCGAGCCAATTTTCCGGTTCCTCGCTGCGGATATGCGGAATAGCTGAACGCGAAAAATAAGCAGCCTCGCTTTGTTTAGTAACGATAACTTTTGGTGTATTTGGACTGTGTAGCTCTTGTTCGTCTTTGATGCGTTTTACCAGCGTTGCTATCTGCACCTCGGGAAAATTAAAGCAGGTAGCCAGCTTAGTGATCTGCTCAGGGTCGATATAAGGCTCATCGCCCTGAATATTTATAACGACATGGTATTGAGGGTGCGCGGCGGCAACCTCGGCACAGCGGTCTGTACCGCTTTGATGGTCGCTACTGGTGATCACTGCTACGCCGCCGAAAGCTATGACATGATCATAAATCCGGTTATCATCAGTAGCCACAATAACTTCTGTTAAATGGTTACACTTCTTAGCCTGCTCGTAAACCCGACGGATCATGGTCTTACCGCCAATATCAACCAAAGGTTTACCGGGAAAACGTGATGATGCGTAACGTGCTGGTATGATACCGAGAATCTTCATATTTACTATTTCAGATTTACGATTTACGATTTTCCATCTGGCAATCGTAAATCGTAAATCGTGATTCTAAAATTAAAATAGTCCGTTTATCTCCCGCTCTACCATCTGGATAATGGTACCCAGGTCTTCCGTATTATTAGCAAAGTCCAGGTTATCCTTGTCCAGCACCAATAGCTTACCCAACTTATAATTACTTATCCATTTATCGTATTTCTCGTTGAGTTTTGAAAGATAGTCTATACGGATACCGATCTCATACTCACGGCCACGGCGCTGGATATTGTTTACCAGTGTGGGTACAGACGCTTTCAGATAAACCAGCAGGTCCGGTGGTTTGATGTATTCGGTGATATTATCAAAAATAGATTCGTAGTTTTCGTAATCGCGGGTAGTCATGAGGCCCATATCGTGCAGATTTTCTGCAAATATGTGTGCATCCTCATAAATGGTACGATCCTGTATGATATTGCGCCCGCTCTTTTGTATCTCGATGATCTGGCGATAACGGCTGTTCAGAAAATAGATCTGCAGGTTAAAGCTCCAGCGTTTCATGTCGCTGTAAAAATCTTCCAGATACGGATTATTATCTACAGCCTCATATAATGGCTCCCAGCCATAGTTTTTGGCCAGTAACTCTGTAAGCGTAGTTTTACCGGCCCCGATATTTCCAACAATTGCTATGTGCATATTGGCTAAAGATATAATTTGAATGTTAATTGTCAAAACATCCACCCCTCTAAATATCCCCAAAGAGGAGACTTTTTAAGATGTGTTATAAAAGCCGCGCTAATCAAGTCCTCCCTTGGGGGAAGATTTAGGGGGGATCTTAAAATCCCCTGAACCCAATGATCTCTCTTACCTCACGGATAGTTCTCGAGGCACTTTCGCGAGCTTTTTCGGCGCCGTGGCGGGCTACCTGACGCAGGTAATCAGCGTCGGCAGCTATGTCATTGATACGCTCGCGAATTGGTGCTGTAGCATTGACCATATCTTCGGCAAGTTGTTTTTTTAAGTCGCCGTAGCGTATCTGCATGGTGTTATACAGCTTATCAAAGTGCGCTATAGTATCCGGCGTTGAAACCACTTTCATTAGGTCGAAAAGGTTTTGTATCTCATCAGGCTTCTGCTGATTTTCAACCGTCGGGCCGCTATCAGTAACGGCACGCATCACTTTTTTGCGGATAGCCTCGGGTGAATCGCTCAAAAATATGGCGTTGCCTTCCCCTTCCGATTTCCCCATTTTACCCTTACCGTCAAGCCCCGGTATCTTTATCAGGTTGCTGCTAAAATTGAAGGCATAAGGCTCGGGAAAGTATTCGTGCTTGTATAAACGGTTAAAGCGGTTACCAAAGGTGCGGGCCATTTCCAGATGTTGCTCCTGATCTTTACCTACCGGCACTTTAGTAGCACGGTGTATCAGGATATCGGCAGCCATTAAAACCGGGTAGGTTAACAAACCCGCATTTACATTATCAGGATGCGCGCGTACCTTGTCTTTAAAAGATGTGCTGCGCTCCAGCTCGCCCAGATAGGCGTTCATGTTTAAATACAGATATAATTCAGCAACCTCAGGAACGTCCGACTGCACATAGATGGTAGCTTTATCAGGATCAATACCGGCAGCCAGGTATTCTACCAATACGCTCTTTATGTTGCTGTGCAGATTGCCCGGCGTTGGGTGTGTGGTCAGCGAATGCAGATCGGCAATAAAAAAGTAGCAGTTATACTCATGCTGCATTTTTACAAAGTTCTGTATGGCACCATAGTAATTGCCGAGGTGCAAATTTCCGGTTGATCTTATTCCGCTGACAACAGTTTCCATAGCGGCGAAAGTAAGTATTTTTTATATTTTTGAGCACGATGAAAATACTTTTGAGGAAAGTGCACTGCTATCTATATATAGCATCAGTAGCTTTAACCTATGCAGTGGCTTTTCCATTTTTATACGTTTTATCGCGTAACAAGCATAACTACAAACACATGAACGCTATACGCCGTACATGGGGTTTTGTAAGCTCATTACTGGTAGGCATTCTTTATAATTTTGAGTACGAACAGCCTATCAATTGGAACAGAACCTATATCATCTGCCCTAACCATACATCGAACCTGGATATTACCGCCATGACTATATTGGTGCGTAATAATCATCATAGCTTTATGGGAAAAGAGGAACTGCTGAATAACTTTATTACCCGCCTGTTCTTTAAGACGGTGGATATCCCGGTAAATCGCAAAAGTAAGATGTCGTCGTACCGCGCCTTTAAAGCAGCGTCAGAGGCATTGGCCGGAGGTACTTCGATAATTATATTTCCCGAGGGACGTATCCCTCACCTGTATCCGCCTAAGCTGAACGAGTTTAAAAATGGCCCATTCCGTATGGCGATTGATCTGAAAATACCGATCATCCCTGTGTCTTCGCCCGATACCTGGAAAGTTTTATGGGATACCGGGCTTAAGTATGGCAGTAAACCGGGAATTTGCCATATATTTGTACATAAACCTGTAGAAACAGCCGGTTTAACTTTGGATGATGCCGATGCCCTGCGCGACCAGGTACATAGCATCATCAACCAAAAATTAGTATAAATTATGAATATCGATAGCGAAACCGTAGATAAGATAGCCCACCTTGCCCGCCTTGAACTTTCTACAACCGAAAAGCAGGAAATGATTGGCGACATGAATAAGATCCTTGATTTTATGGCCAAGCTGAATGAGATCGACACTGCCGGTGTCGAGCCGCTGGTATATCTTTCGGACGAGATCAACGTTTTCCGTGAGGATGTGGTGAAACAAGACATTACCGTTGAAGAAGGCCTTAAAAACGCACCAAAGCACGACGATAAGTATTTTTTGGTAGCAAAAGTGATTGGGTGAGCTTGAGTTGGGAAGTCGGGAAGTCCGGAAGTCAGAGAGCCGGAAAGCTGATTTGCAGCTTCGCTACCTTATACCAAACTAAAAACTTCCCAACTTACGGACTTCTCGACTTCCCGACTTTCGGACTAAACTGTAACAATATCCCCCTGTAATTGTCAAAGCCTAAAAAACGAATGGAGCCATTAATCATCCTTAAAAATATCGGACGTAAATATGTGATAGGTGCCGAAGTAATTCATGCGCTTAAATCAGTATCACTTACCATAAATAAGGGCGAATTTGTAGCATTGATGGGTCCATCTGGTTCGGGCAAGTCGACCCTGATGAACCTTTTGGGTTGTCTGGATACCCCTACAAAAGGCGAATACATTCTGAATGGCATCAATGTAAGCCATATGACAGACAATGAGCTGGCCGAGGTGCGTAATTCGGAGATCGGTTTTGTTTTCCAGACCTTTAACCTGCTGCCCCGCAACACCGCTTTAGATAATGTAGCGCTGCCGCTTATTTATGCCGGTATTAGTAAAGATGACCGAAAGAGCCGCGCTAAAAAAGCCTTAGAAAACGTTGGTCTTGGTAACCGTACCGACCACCGGCCCAACGAATTATCGGGCGGGCAGCGACAGCGCGTGGCTGTGGCCCGTGCCTTGATCAATGATCCATCTATCATCCTGGCCGATGAGCCTACCGGTAACCTGGATACCAAAACATCTATCGAGATTATGAGCCTTGTAGAAGATATACACTCCAAAGGCAACACCATTATCCTGGTAACGCACGAAGAAGACATCGCCATGCATGCCCACCGCATTGTCCGCATGCGCGACGGGTTGATTGAGCGCGATTATATCAACACCAACGTGCAGATAGTGGATAGAAGCGGCATTGTATAGATGCGAGTGATCCACGCGTGTATGTGTATCAAAACGGATCACAAAAAACAGTAATTTATTAGTAATTAACAGGTTAACAAAACAAGCGGATCAGTTTGGATCACTTTTTATGACTTATAAGTCATTTTTTGGATCACTTGATTTTTGTTTTATATAACGCCGCCGCTGCATGGCTATCCTCACATTCTGTAAGACTTTTTTGCGGCTCGTTACCTGCTACTAAAGGTACCCTGCAACTTCATACAAACTATATCGCCGTATGACAGGCTTGCGTTAATTTTCAACTCATTGTCAGCCTGCTGATAACCGATGTTTAACCGAAGCATTCCTGTAGATGGCTCAACCAGCGACAAGAACTTAATGTTATCGGCACGGATCAAACTTAAATTCACCTTCAATTTATCAGCTAAAATCTCTTTGACAATTTGCAGCATGCAAGCACCCGGTACCACCGGCTGATCGGGAAAATGTCCTGCAAATATTTCGTTATCCTGATCTATTTGCAGATCGGCATTGATCTGCCCTTCTTCGTGCGTAATTGATGATAGCTTAAACAATGGTTCTTTGAGCATACTAACAGGCAGATACCAGCATCAGCGAGTGATAGCTGTTTTGATAATGATTATAGATCAATATTTTTTTAGGCGATGAAATTTTGATTTCACCGTCGGCAACTAAAGCCGGCACTTCGCCGCGTTTGATGATATTTGCCGCC
>DATCXS010000424.1:0-7301 GCA_036565645.1 Mucilaginibacter sp. | reverse complement strand
CCGCCACTCTTAAACTTTGTGCAAATGCCGACGAACCTATCAGCAAGTTAAAAGCTACAAATAAGGCTATGGATTTAATTGATGCGGCAGTAACTCTTCTCCGTTCCATATTATAAGCTAAAGATGTAAAGATAAAACGAATTATAATAAACAATAGTGCTGCACCCACTAACCTTATTACCGGTTACGGCGTTATTTAAAAAGGATTGGGCAATAAAAAGGGCGATAGTTCACAAACCATCGCCCTCGTTTTTATAAAATGGCTTTTTAATTTTCAGGTTCTTCGTCCGGAGTGGCTATAATTTTGAATACTTTGTCGCCATTGGTATCAATGGCATCCTGGAAGTAATACCCTTCTTCCGATACGTAATATCTCTGGCCGTTCAGCTTCAAAATCCTGCAGCCCTCGGGCAAGCTGTCAACAAGGTCGCCAACTTGTGGCAGGTCTTCTTGTGAGCCACCGGCATCATCAACATTTAATTGGCCGTCTTTACCGGCAATCTGATATACCAGCGTACCGTCATCGCGGGTTACGGGCTGATAATAAACACCATTCAGCTCATAATACTGCATGCCGTTAATAACGATTGATTGCGCTTTTGACGGCAGCTTTTCAATATCAGCTCCAATTGGCGGTTCAACAACGGTGTAGTTATTGTCTTCCATCTGGCGGTAATATAAACCCTCGCTGTAATAGTATTGATAAGGCCCGTAATAAAACGGATAATAATCTCTTGGTAAAATGTTTATGCTAAAACCAAGTTGCGGGGTATAGTAAGTTCTGTAATAGTCTCGGTTTTGATAATAAAAACCTCTTGGTCGCGGCGATACATAATTATGGCCGAAACGTAAACCCGGGTAGCTGCGGTAGCCATTACGGTATGAATTACCGTGCCCACGCGGCGTATAGGTGTTGTTTGGCCTTTGTGTACTGCCAATAGTGGGGTATCTGCGTGTGCCGGGATTGTTTGGCGTAAATGAGCCGATCTGTCTGTGCTGTATGCCACGCGGGTCGCTGCCGGGTGCACTGGTCGCATTAGTGCGCTGGCTGTTGCTGCTGCGCTGCATTTGTGATTGCGGCTGTGGACTATTACGCTGCATTTGCGGCTGCGGGTTACTGCGCTGAACCTGTTGCTGCGGCTGCGGGTTACTGCGTTGCACCTGCTGTTGCTGCGGCGGACTGCTGCGTTGCACCTGTGGTTGCGGTGCCGGGCGCGAAACGGGTTGCGATGGAGGCGGTGTAGAACCACCGCCTGAACTTTTGTCGTTGCTGTGCTGTATACCACGCTGTGCATTGGCCGGAATGCTTAAACCCGCACATAATAGCGAGATTAAACTAATTCCAATTAAGTTGCTATATGTCTTTTTCATGTTGTATTATACTACTGATGGTTATTTAATTTTATAGACTAACAAATGTACAAACGGTTTAATCAATCCACTATAACGTTTAACCGCTTGTTCAAGTATATTTAATAATACTCCTTTGTGGCTCAAAAGGTTACAAGCTTTCTGTAATAAACAGCATGCTATTGTCAAAATACAGGCTGAAAAAGCCGTCGGCAACCGTAATATAAGTGTTTTCTCCGGTTTGTTCCAGACCTTGTGTAATGAGATTTTTAGGGATTGATAGGATTTGGATAGTATCGCCGGCCGGTTTCCATTTGCTGAAGCCGGATTCAATGCCATATATTTTTTGCTGCCGATAAAATACGACTATGGTGATCTTGTCAGCATAAGGCAGATATTGGTCCAGGTTAAATTTATCGGTTATTATGTTAACAGCCGAATATCCATTGTTAACTAAATGGTCAAGTACGGCAATCTCAGGCGTTTTATTATTAATGGACAGGTACTTAATATCCGATTGCAAGTCATTATCAGCATCATTGGCAACAATCCAGTCTATCTTGATTCCAAAGGCATGCAATTGCTCTGCCATCGGCGAAGTCGTCATTACCGTAGGGCTCCATTCCAATAACTGGCCAAGCTGTTCGTCGTCAAAACCATCAAGGCCCAATATCAATAAAGCCGGTTCCTGTTTTTCTCTTACGATGTGGTGCGATGACATGATAGCAAACCTTAAAGGTCAACTAAAATAAGTAAAGCAAATGCTATTCAGACCAATTTAACTTCAAATCTTTTAAATAAGCTTCTTCTAACACCATGCGTACACTTTTTTGGGTATGATATTCCCATTTAATGAGCCGGATACACTCGCCGGCAATCTCTATTCCGGTGATATCGCCATCGTTAAAGCAACAACAGCCGCTGTTAAAATAGCTATCCAGGTATCCTTTAAAATCGGGCGGGCGCGAGGCTTTTAAATGCAGTTTGTCAATACGGGCCTGAAGCTCTCTGGCTTCCTTGCCTTTGGCTGCTCCCTGCTTTTCGTATAATATCTCCAGCTCGGTTAATGAGCGAAATACCGGCTGATGGGTATGCCCGGTAACAAGTATGGTGTTTTTTCGCTTGGCACTCCATTCGTACATCATACGGTTATGGTCTGTCTTCAAGGTGTCGTTATTGGCAGGGGTATTGGGGTTGATGCGCAGATAGGCCTGAAACGGCGCCCAGATATCAGACACAAACCATTTACTGAACCAGTTGCCGTCGCTTTGCAGATCTCCCTGGTGGCCATGGGTTAAATAAAGGGCCAGTTTGTTTTCGCCGACAGATGTTTGCAATATAGCGCCCTCATAAACCTTTAATGGCTGGTCATAGATCTGGGCCAGGCTTACAATGGCCAGCGGGTCGTTATCCCAATACAAGTCATGATTGCCAAATATTTTGATAAAAGCCCCCCGATCTAAAAATCGTTGTTCCGCTTCGAAGGTTTTTTTGTTATGTTTTTTAACGGTAAGGAAAGTGTTTTCCCAAAGTTCTTCGCTATCGCCCAGGTTGATGTAAAAAAAATTTTCTTCATCATAATATTTCAGAGCAGCTAAATAATTGCTTGCTGCTTTAGCAAAAATGTCTGAGCCGTCACGGGCTCCTTTGTGCTGGTCGGATAAGATAATAAAGCGATCTCTTTTGGCATCAAAATTTATAAGGCGGCCACGCTTACCCGGAGTTTTGCTGATGTTTTGGTATAAAGCAGAAAGCGCTTTGTCAACCCGCTTCTTGTCGGGCCGTGATGACCATTTATTAGCGAGTGTAATGACAGGTTTAGTAAGCAGGCGTTGCAAAAACTTACGCATGTTTGGTTAACAGACAGGGCGTGGTTTTGTGTGGGTAGAAATATCGAATACTAAAGCACGCCGATGTTCGACATTAAAAATTCGTTATTTAAAAATAACCCAACTCTTGTTGTTTGCTAAAAATATTAGCAAATTTGTACATGAGTCATCAGGAAAATCCGGAGTTTTTTAAAGGGCGTGGGGCACAGGTTAATACCGATAACAAATTTCTGCAACGCAAATATGTATTAGAGCATATTGAGGGCTTAGACGAGCCGCTACTGGAAAATGCAGGTACGCAACTATTTATTGAAACGCCCAAAAAGATCGTCAGCGAATCAAACAGCCCGGATCTTAGCCACATGTATTCCATTAACCCCTATCAGGGGTGCGAGCATGGCTGCATTTATTGCTATGCCCGTAATTCGCACGAGTATTATGGTTTTAGCGCGGGCCTGGACTTTGAACGCAAGATTATTGTCAAACAAAATGCCCCGGAGCTACTCGAAACATATTTCAATAAAAAGAACTACCAGCCAGTAGCCATCCTGCTGTCGGGAAACACAGATTGTTACCAGCCTATTGAGCGAAAGCTCAAAATAACCCGCAGCCTGCTCGAGGTATTTCTAAAATATCGCAACCCGGTAAGCATCATCACCAAAAACAACGTGATACTGCGCGATATGGATATCATCAGCCAACTGGCTAAACTCAATCTGGTGCATGTTAATGTATCCATTACCTCGCTTAATGAATCGCTGCGGCAAAAGTTGGAACCGCGTACAGTTACAGCAAGCGGAAGGTTAGGGGTGATCCAGCGGATGTCAGAAAGCGGTGTGCCCGTAAGAGTAATGGCAGCGCCCATCATCCCCGGCTTAAACAGTAATGAAATACCCGATATTATTAAGGCTGCTGCCGACAGGGGCGCGCTGTCGGCAGGGTTTACCATTGTCCGTTTAAACGGCAGCATTGGCGAGATCTTTACCGACTGGGTATATAAAGCCTTCCCTGACCGCGCCGAAAAAGTGTTGAACATGATCAAGCAATGCCACGGTGGTAATTTAAATGACAGCGAGTTTGGCCGCCGCATGAGCGGTGAGGGGCCGGTAGCCCAATCTATTCATCAACTATATCGCATGGCCTGTACCCGTTTCCTGGCCGATAGGGAAATGCCGCCGCATGATTATAGCTTGTTTACGCCAAAGGCAGGCAAGCAAACAAGTTTGTTTTGAGGTGGGATGACGGAGAGTTATTAAGCCTCTTGGGGATACATCGTAGTAACCAGTTTACGTAGAGAAAGCTGACCCAACCACCAGGACCTATACAGATGTAATCGGGCTTTACACATTGGTTAAATATAAAACAGTTGTAAACCAAAGGGTATAAAAAAAGCGCCGTGGGGCGCTTTTATATTTTTTGATCGCTTAATATAATCAGGCGGTAGCTGTTTCTGCTTCCAGAGCCATTTGCTCGTCGATCAGGATACGGCCGCAATGTTCGCAAACAATAACCTTTTTGCGCTGGCGGATATCCGACTGGCGCTGAGGCGGGATCTGGTTAAAGCAACCAGAGCAAGAATCGCGCTGAATGGTTACTACAGCCAGACCGTTTTTAGCATTTTTGCGTAAACGGTTGTAAGCAATTAACAAACGCTCGTCGATAGTTTTTACAGCCGAGTCAGCTTGCGCCGTAAGGGCAAGCTCGTCTTTTTCAGTTTCGCCTGTAATGGTATCTAATTCGTCTTTTTTGGCGTCTAAGTCGCTTTTGCGAGCTTCTAAGTCTGCAAGCGCTTTCTCATAAACCTGTGTTTTTGAGGCAATCTCAAAACCAAATTCACGAATCTTTTTCTCACTTACCTGTATGTCCAAACCTTGAATTTCAATCTCTTTCGAGATCGCATCGTATTCGCGGTTGTTTTTTACTTCGGTTAGCTGAGTTTCGTATTTTTTAATATTAGCCTGAGCGTCTTTGATCAGGTTTTTACGGGTAACTATATCATCCTCCAGATCATCAAGCTCATTTTTAATTTTTTGTATACGGGTTTCCAAACCGGCAACATCGTCTTCCAGGTCGGCAACTTCCATAGGTAATTCGCCTCTTATCTGTCTGATTTTATCAATTTTGGTATGGATGGTTTGTAATTCGTATAACGCTTTAAGCTTTTGTTCTACGGTTTGTTCCATTATTTTGACGGGATTTTATACTGTTTTATTTTTATAAACGGATGGCAAAGATACAAAAAAATTAAAATATTTCATAATACAAATGTAAAATGCTGTTTTTCAGGTGTCCTAACCACATGTAAGTAAGGGGGTAAACGAACCATTAAAGCCTCCCCTTCCGGGGGCCCGATAGCTAAGGGTTAGAGTGGGGTTGCTACATAAAATACTTAACCGGATTGGTGTTTACACTCGTCAACCGTAAGGGTAAATCGGCAAAGCGTTGGTGTATCAGATCGTAAAGCAACTGCTGCGTAAACTGCTCGCTTTCAAAATGGCCTATATCGGCAATGATGATCCTGCCGTCGGCGTCAAAAAATTCATGGTATTTATAATCGGCAGTGATAAAAATATCGGCGCCAGAAGCAATGGCTTGTTTCAGTAAAAAACCGCCGGAGCCACCACATACCGCCACTTTCTTGATGGATTTGCCGGTAAGCGCGGTATGGCGTATCACCTGGGCTTGCATTTTTTCTTTCAGGTGATATAAAAATTCTTCGGCATCCATAGCCTGTTCCAGTTCGCCCACCATGCCTGCGCCCACCTGTTGATGCTGGTTGGTGAGGGCATACAGATCGTAAGCAACCTCCTCGTAAGGATGCGCCAGCATGAGCGCCATTAATATCTTGCTTTCCAGGTTTGATGGATATACGGTTTCAATACGCATCTCCTGTTCAGTATGGCGCACACCCGGTTCGCCGACATAGGGGTCGCTATCCTCGTTTCCTTTAAATGTGCCTGAGCCTTCGGCGTTAAAGCTGCATTCGCTGTAATTGCCGATGTTGCCTGCTCCGGCATGGAACAGCGCATTGCGTACCTGGTCTACATGGCTGGTGGGAACATACGTTACCAATTTTTTAAGGAGTCCCTGTTTTGGCGACAGGATCCGCAGGTTTTCCAGCTCCAGGGTTTTGCAGATCCTGGCATTGACACCGGGCAACACACTATCCAGGTTGGTATGAATAGCATACAATGCGATGTTGTGCCTGATGGCCTTTTCGACTACCCGCTCCACATAAGTTTTGCCGTTAAACCGCTTTAACCCCTTGAAAACTATAGGGTGGTGCGATATAATGACCTGGCAGTTGGTAGCTATGGCTTCGTCGACTACCGCCTCTATACAATCCAACGAGATCAATACCTGGTGGATTTCCTGATCCGGATTGCCGACAATAAGCCCCGCATTGTCATAATCTTCCTGGTAAGCCAGCGGGGCAATGGTTTCGAGGTAAGCGGTAAGTTGCGATAGTTTCATTAGATGGATTACACCGGTTGGATTTGTTTGTACAGATGATTTTGAATAAAAGTATCAAAAATCCTATAACGCGCAAAGACGCAAATGTCTTTTGCGTCTCCACACTCTTGAGTGATGTATGATAGATCGGGGCGTTTCAATAACGCCTCTACGTAATGTTAGTTAGTAAACTTGGCAATGTTAAAGCTCTCGAAAGCCATTTTTTGATTGTATTCTAAAGCTAGCTTTTTGTGATTTACCAGGTCTATAATAGTTCCTATCAGGCAAAATCCACCGGTGAAAAAGAATAGCAAGCCCATACCTATCTGGCCTAACATAAAGCGCTGTACACCCGCAATAAAACCGAAACCTAACAAGGTATAGATCAGCACTTCCTGCGGTGTTCTGCGTTTACTTGAGTACACCATAAAGAAATGTCTTTTTTGCTCGTCGGTAAGGCCCGTGGTGCCTTGTTGTAACATACTTAACTCTTCGGCGCTAATGCCTGAAAGGCTCATATAAGGATTGTTTTGGAAGTCCATAATGTTTAGTTTTTTTGTGATTGCTTATTGTTTATGATCCAAAACTAATATAGGATTAAAAATCAGCCAACACAAAACGGGTGGGAGTAGATAAGAAATCGGTAAGTGATGGAAATGTGGCGGTGAA
>DATCXS010000172.1:0-9238 GCA_036565645.1 Mucilaginibacter sp. | reverse complement strand
CGCAACCCGCAAGGTATAGCTTTCGAGCCTGGCTCCAATACTTTATTCGAGTCAGAACACGGCCCAACCGGCGGCGACGAGATCAACATTATTAAACCCGGCCAAAACTATGGCTGGCCTATTATCCACCACCAAATGACACATGAGGGAATGGTATCGCCGCTGGCGGAGTTTACGCCATCTATCGGACCAAGTGAAGCTATGTTTTACAAGGGCAATAAATTCCCGGAGCTAAAAGGCAAGCTACTGGTAACCTGTCTGCGCGGCGAAGGATTGTTAAAAATCACTTTAAAGAACGACAAAATAATTAACCAGGAGATCATGCTTAAAAAACAATATGGCCGCATACGCTCGGTAGTTACCGGGCCCGATGGTTATATTTATTTCTCAACCTCGCAACAGGACCCGGTTGAAGGTCAGCCGCGCCCGGGTTATGATATGATTTGCAGGCTCCGTCCGTCGGGTTCAATAAATACGGTATTGTCCTCACAAAAAATTGCGGCTAATACAACTGCCGAAAAATCGCCAAAAAAAATGAATACGCCTGCTATGTTCCAGCAACTATGCGTCAGCTGCCACGGCGATAACCTGAAGGGTACTGACAAAGGCGCCAACCTGCTCGCCACAACTTTAAAACATGGCAGCACCAAAGCAGCTTTAATCAGCACTATAACCAATGGTTTGCTTGACAAAGGCATGCCGGCCTGGAAAGGTGCCGTAAGCACTGCCGACATCGACAAGATTGCCGCATTCATCATCAACAAACGAAAATTGGTTAAAAAGTAAATCGCAAAAGAAAAGCCGGCCGTCAATAGACGGCCGACTTTATATTAATCTTAACAACTCCGATCCCTATAGCTATCGGGACCGAAATTAATTAAATATCGATCTTAGCGTATTTGGCATTTTTCTCAATGAATGCACGGCGCGGAGCAACCTCATCGCCCATCAGCATGGAGAAGGTGTGATCGCATTCAGCAGCATTTTCAATAGTAGCCTGTTTCAATGTACGGGTAGCAGGGTTCATGGTAGTTTCCCATAATTGCTCGGCGTTCATCTCACCCAAACCTTTGTAGCGCTGTACATGTACGCTATCTTCTTTACCGGCACCTTTTAAGCGCTGAATAGCGGCATCGCGCTGGTCATCATTCCAGCAATATTCAAACTCCTTGCCTTTTTTTACCTGGTAAAGCGGTGGCGACGCAATGTAAACATAACCAGCTTCTACCAGCTCTTTCATATAGCGGAAAAAGAAAGTCAGAATCAGCGTTGTGATGTGCGAGCCGTCTACGTCAGCATCCGTCATGATCACAATTTTGTGATAACGAAGCTTAGTTGTATTTAATGCCTTATCATCTTCAGGGGTACCGCGGCTTACGCCCAGTCCGGTAAATATGTTCTTGATCTCCTCGTTTTCGTAGATCTTATGCTCCATAGCTTTCTCCACGTTAAGGATCTTACCCCTTAACGGCAAAATAGCCTGATACTCACGATTACGCCCTTGTTTGGCAGTACCACCTGCCGAGTCACCTTCGACTAAGTATAACTCGCACAGTGAAGGATCGCTGTTGGCGCAGTCGGCCAGCTTACCTGGTAAGCCTGAACCGCTCATTACGCTCTTGCGTTGTACCAGTTCGCGGGCTTTACGCGCTGCAGCCCGGGCCGTTGCGGCCAATACCACTTTGCTAACAATCATGCGGGCCTCTTTAGGGTGCTCTTCCAGGTAGTTGCCTAAAATTTCACCTACAGCCATATCAACCGCACCCATCACCTCGTTGTTACCCAACTTACCTTTGGTCTGGCCTTCAAACTGAGGCTCCTGTACTTTAACAGAAACAACAGCAGTTAAACCCTCGCGAAAGTCATCACCGGTTATTTCAACCTTTAAGTTCTTTAATAAGCCCTCTTTATCGGCATAGCTTTTCAGTGTACGGGTCAACCCTCTGCGGAAACCGGCCACGTGCGTACCACCCTCTATGGTGTTGATGTTATTTACGTACGAAAAAACGTTTTCTGAATAAGTATCATTGTATTGCAAAGCCAGTTCGACTGGTATACCTTGTTTAATACCATCAACATATATAGGCTCCGGGATGATAGCTGTACGGGTACCGTCCAAAAACTTAACAAACTCGCTCAAACCACCTTCAGAATAAAACTCTTCTGATATGAAAGAACCATCTTCATTTGGTTCGCGCTCATCTGTTAAAGTAAGGCGGATACCTTTATTTAAGTAAGCCAGCTCGCGTAAACGGGCAGCCAAAGTGTCAAATTTATATTCGGTAGTCAGTTGGAATATCTCCGGGTCAGGCTGAAAGGTTTGCGTAGTACCGGTGCGGTCTGATGTGCCAATTTCTTTAACATCAAACTGGGGTTTACCTTGTACATATTCCTGCGTAAATATCTTGCCATCGCGCTCAACAACGGTTTTCATGTGGATTGAAAGCGCATTAACGCAACTTACACCCACACCATGCAAACCACCGGATACCTTGTACGTGTCTTTATCAAACTTACCACCGGCATGCAAAACAGTCATTACAATTTGCAGTGCTGATACTTTTTCTTTGGTAGTGATGCCCGTCGGGATACCACGACCATTGTCTACAACAGTGATCGAGTTGCCTTTGTGGATGGTAACATTTATAGTATCACAGTAACCGGCCAGGGCCTCGTCGATAGAGTTATCGACAACCTCATACACCAAATGATGCAGACCTTTTACGCCTGTATCGCCAATGTACATAGACGGGCGTTTACGCACCGCCTCTAAACCTTCTAAAACCTGTATATTATCTGCCGAGTAATTCGATTTGTCTATATTTTCTTCGCTCATATTTTGGTTAAAACAATAATGTTCTCCAATATGGAGTTTAACAAACAAAAATACGCATTTTGCCGCATATAACCACCATTGTTGATAAAATGAGGCGTTGTTAAGTACTTCGCTAAAACCCTCAAAATCCTGTGTAAACATTTAGTTTGAATGATGCCTGGCAGTAGGCTTAAATGATTAGGATACTTAATCTGAAAGTTTATATTTGTGAAAATTTTATAAGGAATAAACGCCGAAAAAGCGTCGGCAGATTATCAAAAAACAAACCCAATTAAATGAAAACCACAGGTTCTATCGTTACAAAGATCACTTTAGGTTTAGCGGTTGCTGCAAGCGTTGTTGCCTGCAATAACAATAAACCGGCCGCTGCCCCAACTGCAGCATCAAACAGCACTGCTACCTCAGAAAAAGGCACCACCGTATATATCAACTCTGACACTCTTTTGGCTCAGTATAACTATGCTAAGGACATGCAGGACCGCCTGACTATAAAAGGCAAAGCTGCACAGTCTGAAGTAGCATCAAAAGGTCAGGCTTTACAACGTGAAATTGCCGACTACCAAAAAGTTGCGGCAACCTTACCTGCCGATAAACGCCAGCAAACTGAGCAGCGTTTACAGCGCGAGCAACAGGAATATCAGCAGTTTCAACAAAATGCCGGTGCCGAGTTTCAGAAATATCAGGGCGACGAGACTAACAAGCTGTATCAAAAAACTGCCGATTTTGCTAAGTCTTATGCTAAAGAAAAAGGGTATAAACTGGTTTTAACCTACTCAAAAACGGCTCCGGGTGTACTATATGTTGACCCAAGCCTGGATGTTACCGCCGATGTATTAAAACAACTGAACGACGCTTACGCGAAAGACAAAAAATAATTATTAAATGTGCAGACATGCGATGTGCGTATGTGCAGATATTTTTATTTTAGATATCGAAAACCTCAGCCTCGTGCTGGGGTTTTTCTTTAATACGATCTTTTTAAAGAATGAATATTCATGAGGGATTTATGCAGATGGCCATCGAGCTGTCTGAAAGCAACGTAATACAAGGTCAGGGCGGCCCGTTTGGTGCAGTTATTGTAAAGGATGGTGAAGTGATAGCAGGCAGCGCTAACATGGTAGTGCCCAACAATGATCCCACAGCACATGCTGAAGTATCGGCCATACGCCTTGCGTGCCAAAAACTAAATACGTTTAACCTTACCGGCTGCGAAATTTATACCAGCTGCGAACCCTGCCCAATGTGCCTCGGAGCCATTTATTGGGCACGTATAGATAAAATTTACTATGCTAATACCAAGATTGATGCTGCCGATATTGGCTTTGACGATAAGTTTATATACGATGAACTGGATTTACAGATGGAAGAACGTAAGTTACCCACTGTGCAATTGCTGCGCGATGAGGCTTTGAATGCCTTCAGGCTTTGGAGTGAAAATAAGGATAAGACAAATTATTAACCCCGCCGGGGAAATCTGATAGCTATCGGATTAGAGGTGGCTCACTCCTCTTTTTCAAAATAATCATCTTTCAAATCATCAATCTCGCGGCGGTCGCGCTTGGTGGGGCGGCCGGTACCACGATCACGTTTGAGTATGGGTGCATGAAACATTGACTTAAAGCCGGGCGTTTCCTCAACGGGTGTAAGATCTTCATAAAAACCAACGGCGGTTTTAGCATCGGTACGGCTTTCTAATAGTCCGGTTACACGGATGATCTTTTTATCCGGGCCTTTGGATACCTGGTATACTTCGCCCAACTTCACCTCGTGCGAAGGTTTTATATTATTGCCGTCCAGCTTTACGCGACCGGCTTTGCAGGCGTCCGCGGCCAGCGTACGGGTCTTGAAAAGACGTATCGACCATAGGTACTTATCTATTCGGAGTTTTTCTTTTTCAGCCATAATTTCAGACCGTAAATTTAAGAAAAGCTTAGGTTATAACTTATATCCTGCTCATATCATAATAGAATTACTGCTTGATCCTGTCTGATAGCTAATGTCCGGCTTTTCAAACGGTTCTGGCCCCCGTTTTTAGGCGAGGCTATCAATTTGTAAATAAATCTCCCTAAATTTCCTTTAATTTGTCGAAAGTTTAAATACCAATGCAAGATCTTAAAAAACTAATTGAAGCCGCCTGGGAAGACAGGAACCTATTGCAATTCAAAGACTATATTGACGCCATTGAAACCATTATTCAAAGATTGGACAGAGGCGAAATTCGCGTTGCCGAACCAATTGGCCACCGTTGGCATAATAACGAGTGGATAAAAAAGGCCGTTATACTATATTTCCCGACACGCGCCATGGAAGAAATTAAAGCCGGCCCGTTTATGTTTCATGACAAGATGAAACTAAAAACCGACTTTAAAAAAACCGGTGTACGTGTAGTGCCCGGAGCGAGTGCGCGTTATGGCGCTTACCTGGCAAAAGGCGTTATCATGATGCCAAGCTATGTAAACATCGGGGCTTATGTTGATGAGGGCACTATGGTTGATACCTGGGCCACTGTAGGTTCATGTGCGCAGATTGGTAAAAACGTACATCTGAGCGGCGGCGTAGGTATAGGTGGTGTGCTGGAGCCTGTACAGGCCGCACCGGTTATTATTGAAGACAACTGTTTCCTGGGCTCAAGATCTGTTGTAGTTGAAGGCGTACACGTTGAAAGCGAAGCGGTATTAGGCGCTAACGTGGTATTAACCGCATCAACCAAAATTATTGACGTTACCGGCAGTACCCCGGTTGAATATAAGGGCCGTGTACCTGCCCGCTCGGTAGTTATTCCGGGTTCATATACAAAGAAGTTCCCTGCCGGCGACTACCAGGTGCCTTGTGCCCTGATCATCGGCCAACGCAAAGAATCAACCGATAAAAAGACATCGCTGAATGATGCCTTGCGCGATAATAATGTTGCTGTGTAGTGAGCCAAAGATTAAAGATTGAAGGTTAAAGATTGGTTATAATAACATCAACTTATCTAATCTTCAGTCTTTATTCTTTAATCTTTATTCTCAACTCTATGAAAATCCTGGTAAGATTGCCTAACTGGCTTGGTGATGTAGTTATGAGTACAGCTTTCATCGGGGCGGTAAAGCAGCTTTATCCGTTGGCGCAGGTTGATGTTATTATCAAAAAAGAATTAAGCTCCATTGCTTCGTTGATACCGGGCTTAACCAATATCCACTCCTTTTCAAAAGACAAATACAAAGGCCTTGGTGGCGTATATCGCTTTGGCAAAACCTTACGCTTCGAAAACTATGATATGTTCTTTACACTGCCCGATTCACTTTCGGCAGCTGTAATGGGCAAGGCTACGGGGGCTAAGCAACGTATTGGCTATAGTAAGGAAGGCGGCTTTTTCATGCTGACCCAAACCTGCAAACGCCCGGCAAATGTGCACCGGGTTGACGAGTATTTATCGATCCTGGAACAGGTGAACGAAATGCCGGTAACGGGCCGCAGGGTTATGTTGAATGCTACCGAAGTTAAGGCCATCGACAATCTGGTGCTGATCAACTTTAACTCGGAAGCCGGATCGCGACGTATGCCGCTTGATAAGGGGCACGATCTGTTGAACTTGTTAACGCACATTTTTCCGCAGTACCGGTTTGGGTTGCTCGGCGGACCAAAGGATGTCCTTTACATTGAGGAGTTGCTGCAAAATATGCATAACCCCGATCGGATTGAGAACTATGCCGGCAAAACCACCTTGCTTACATTGACCAATTTGATTGGTAGTGCCCGGGTTTTGCTAAGTACAGATTCGGGGCCGGCGCACTTAGGAAACGCCTTAGGCATACCTGTGGTGGCTCTGTTTGGTGCCGGGAATGAACACAATACGGCCCCCTATAACAAATCAAACTTAACCGTGATACGCCTGGGCCAGCTGGAGTGCGAGCCTTGTGTACGCAACGAATGCAAACTATACGGCATACCCAAATGTATGCAACTGCTGGACGAACCACGAATTGTTAATGCGTTAAGCTTATATTTAAAACATGCTTAAAGACGAAATAGCTAAAGCTTTAAAAGTAATACAGGAGGGCGGTATCATCCTTTACCCTACTGACACCATTTGGGGTATAGGCTGCGATGCCGCCAATACCGAAGCTGTACAAAAGATCTATAAACTTAAACAGCGCAGCGAAAGCAAAAGCATGATCATTTTGCTGGATACCGATGCCAAGCTGCCAAGCTACATCAAAGAGGTGCCCGACCTGGCCTATAACCTGATAGAGTATGCCGAAAACCCGTTGACGCTGGTTATGCCCGGCGCACGCAATATTTCGCCTGCCTTAATAGCTGCTGATGGCAGTGTGGGCATCCGGGTAGCTAAACATCCGTTTTGCGAGGGATTGATCCAGCGTCTGCGCAAGCCCCTGGTATCAACCTCGGCTAATATCAGCGGTAAGCCCTCGCCGCAATACTTTTCGCAAGTTGAACAGGAGATCATCGAGGGGGTTGATTATGTTGTCGATATTGACCAGCATAGCATGGAGATCAAAACACCGTCGACCATTATGCGCCTGGAGGCTGACGGAAAGTTTGAGTTTATCAGGCGATAGCGTGATCCACGCGAGTGTGTATCACTTTGGATCACCCGGGCCACTATAAAAATTACAACTAACTTTAAAACAGATACTTACAACGAACTAAAAACTTAGTATGGATCAATTTGGATCACTTTTTATGACTTATATGTCATTTTTTGGATCACTGGTTTTTTGAATTAATTATCCAAAAACGTTTTGTATTGCTCGTAATCTGAGATCCATTGTTTAGTTATGATAGGAATTCGATCAACAATTTCTCGTCCAAAAATCGCTTCGGTTACTAAACCCATGTGCATCATATCGAAAATCCGGCACAAATAAGATCTACCCTTAACCCACCAGGTATATTTTGAATCGACCATTAGATAATGATGGATTGGACGATCAAGCGTTTTCCTTATTTCTGCTAATTCCAAGCCATCTAATTGTGATTCATAAACTCCATCGGCTACCCGGCTACCAAATGTTTTTGTATAGTAATATTCTTTTACTTCCCACAATGCGATTGGATTTAATACTCCTGGAAATGACCCGTCAACCCTTCTGGACAGGCTTCGATATGGTACTCTGTTTAAAGTAAAAGCTGTTAATTCTTTAGCAGAATAACTAATAGCATAATGTCCAATATTTGCTTCTAATAGGATATTTATAATTCCAGTGTAGTAATTAGGGGCTGATTTATCACCACTTTGTTTATTCATCGGTATTTCGCATGATGGACTATATTTATCACAAAGTTCTGTAAATAATTGCTTTGCTTCTTCAATATCCATCAAATTACCATAGACATAATTATTCAATGCCTCAGCCCTATAAGAAAAATAATCTATTAATAGATCACCAAACTCTGTCAGTTGTCCATCGTTAAATACGATTTTATTTGTTTGAAAATTTGATTTTTTATACAACTTGATAATTTCTTCAAGGGTATATACTTTGATCTGCTTAGTTTTTCTATCCGTATAACCCAATCGTTGGCTAATAAACTTTACATTAGCCCAAAACTCTGGTTTGGCATTATTTAAAAATTTAGGATTTGGCTTCATCTAATTCCTTTTCTATCATCATAGTAAACTCTATCAGGTTAGAGTTCAACATTCTGCATATCTCTCTTAGTTCAATAATGTCAATTCTTCGTTCCCCTGTTTCTACTTTACTTATATAAGACTGCGGTAGGTTTAATTGATCTGCCAACTGCTTTTGCGTCATCCCAGCGTTCGTCCTGAGCCTATAAATTAATTCAGTGATAATCAAATAATTTTTTTTAGGATTACTTTTCACTTTGGAAAAATATATGTTATTTTCGCATATCCCAAAACAGAATAAAGGCACATGATAGATTTAGAAACCGATTTTACGCTAATTTCAAAATATTCAAAATATGTGCCGCCTAAGTCGCAATTCTTAAAATGGGTAGGAAATAAACAAAAATTTGCGGCCGAAATAACCAGGTATTTTCCAATAGAGTTCAATAAATATTACGAACCATTTTTAGGAAGCGGTGCAGTCTTAGCAACTATCAGCCCTGCTAATGGGGTTGGGTCTGATACATTTGGACCGCTGATTGAAATTTGGAATGCTTTAAAAACAGATCCGAAAAAAGTTATTCATTGGTACAAATACTGGAGAGATCAATTGTCTACCCAAACAAAGGAAAACGTTTACGACCAAGTACGAGATTGTTATAATTCAAATCCAAATGGTAAAGATTTTTTATATCTGAGCCGGGCATGTTACGGAGGCATAATTAGATTCAGGAAAGACGGGTATATGTCTACTCCCTGTGGAGTTCACACTCCAATATCTGTAAATGCGTTTATTGAAAGGGTAAATGTTTGGCATAGAAGAATAC
>DATCXS010000267.1:0-2179 GCA_036565645.1 Mucilaginibacter sp. | reverse complement strand
GGCGGCAATGGCGACGGCGGTATTGAGCGTATGCGGTCTGCCGGCATTAATATTAACAATGATTACGGTAAAAAGCTCAAAACCAACTTCATGTACTTTTATTATAATTATGTAAAAGATTATAATAGCAAATCAATAAATGAGCAACAACTCGATAATACTTTATTAACCACAAAGAACGCCAGCATTAACCAATTGCGGCAGCGCAGGCATATTGCAAGTACACTGATTGAATGGAGCCCCGATACTTTGCAGCATCTCAGGTTCAGTGCACAGTTAGCTATTTCGCCAACCAGCAACGATGCCAACGGCACTATCAATACCTTTAACACGCAAATACCCAAAATCAGCGACCTGTTCAGCAAAACATCCAGTGTAAGCCAGGTTAATGAGTTTAACGACCGTTTGATATATCACTATAAGATCAGCCAAAAAAACACGCTTACTATCTTTCAAACAGCCGATATAAAAAACAGCGGAGGTAACAATTATAATTTTAACAATCTGGAGTCTTTTACACCGGCAGTACCTTCGTCGTTACTTGATAGATACACCAATAGCAACCAACGCAATTATTATGGCGAGCTTTCAAGTGCGTTTAATCATGACTTCAATAAAGTAGTGGGCTATGAGGTGTTTGTACAGTCAAGATATTACCAAACAGCAAACAAGCTATCTACTTTTGATAAGGGCCCGGATGATTTTTATGATGATTTCCTGACCGATCAAAGTAATAACACCGTAAGGGACCATTTTATTGAAAACCTGAAAAATACAGTAACTTTTAATTTCAAAAACAAGAGCAGGCTACAGCTGGCTCTCGACCTGGAGATCCAGTCTATAACCAATAACTATCATACAGATATTCCAACATTAAGTAAGTGGTATGCGTACTTATTTCCAAAAGTAAATTATTATAATGATAAGTACCATTTCTCGGTAAGCTACAATGAAATGGCCGATCCGCCAAGTGTTGACCAGATGCAGCCAATTACGCGTCAGGTAACTTCGCTCGAAACTATCGCCGGTAACCCTGATTTAGTACCCGGCATTGAACGTCATTTAAATTTCAACTATTATAATTACAATAGGGATAAGCAATCAAACTTAAACGTGTACCTTTATAGTTCGGTAACCAGCAATAACATTGTACAAGTTTCAACCAAAGATGCCAACGGCTTTATAACCTCAACTTATGCCAATAAAAATGGCGGCTGGAACGCCTATGCCGGGATAAGTAACGGCAAACAATTCAAGAAATCGAAAATCTGGCAGTTTAGCCTTGGCAACAGGTTCAATGCCGGTTTTGACCAGCGATCTTTCTATTTTAATGGCGACGAAGGGACGCAATATAATTACTCAATTTCAGATGCACCAAGCGTCAATGTCAATTATAAATCGGTTGTAAACTTGAATGTATCCTACAACCTGTCAAAAAATATAACTACTTACAGAGGCGTAGATTATCCTTCAGTTACCAGCCTGAGGCACAACATAACTACAATCGCAACAATATACTGGCCTAAGAGCTTTGTCCTCGACTTTCAATATGAGTACAGGTACAATCCGCAAATACCGGCAGGCTTTTCAAGATCAGCTAATATATTAAACCCGGCAATCACCTACATGTTCCTGAAAAAAGACCGGGCGCAGTTTAAGTTATCTGCGTACGACTTACTAAATCAAAACACTATGGTTTATCGTTATGCATCAAACAACTCTGTCACCAGCGGCGAAAACCAGATTTTAAGACGTTACTTTTTGTTAACCTTTATGTATAAGATCAATTCCATGAAAACTAAATAGACTGCTATCGCGAGTATCCATAATTAAGACTATTCACTACGCTTACACACAATGATGTGGAAAACATTGAGCAAATTTTAATAGCATGTTAACGGGTAAAATGTTAGACTTGTAAGCAATAACCATTTGTAATCTAACAACCTAAAGTAATTCTTCATGCGCAAAGTAAAATACTTTAAAGCGGCTGTAACTGCATGCGTTGCTGCTTCTGTTTCGGCGGGAATATTGGCTTTTAATACCGTACATCCGGGTAAACCGGCCACTAAAAAAACAAACAGATCTGCCGATGCTGCTGCATTGAAAAAGCCTGAGGACAATCGCTTTGTTAAAACCATTTTATACAATGACCTGAACGAGCCGATGGAATTGGCTG
>DATCXS010000125.1:0-7191 GCA_036565645.1 Mucilaginibacter sp. | reverse complement strand
TCTGTCAAGCGCCGGGATCGTCATTGAAGGAAACGATTTTGTCTACCTCGAAAATATAGCCGAAACACCCGAAGAAATATCATCCGTATCGTCAACGGCGACCTCAAACTTTGGAACATTGAGTGTTGATGAGCTAAAAGCTAAACTACAAGAAGCTTTAGCCGACGAATCATACGAAAAAGCGGCAAAAATTCGCGATGAACTGAACAGGCGCAAGGCATCGTAATTAGAGATTTGTTAATCAGAGATTAGAGGCGGTGATGATATTCTTGCTGATCCTAAGCCAACTACCGATCTTCATTCTTTTTCCTACTTTACATAAAATTCACTACTTTCAGATTTTGAATTTTTAACTGATCGTAACCGATTAAAACCAGGCCGTATGAATATTAAGGTTCGCTTAATACTGATGAATTTTATGCAATTTTTTATATGGGGAGCCTGGCTGCTTACCATAGGTGCATATTGGTTCCAAAACAAGCATTGGTCGGGCGCCCAGTTTGGTATTATCTTTTCTACGATGGGTATTTCGGCCATCTTTATGCCCGCTATAACCGGTATTATCTCTGACAAATTTATCAATGCCGAAAAACTATACGGCATCATGCATATCCTGGGAGCAATAGTACTGGCATGCCTGCCTATGGTTACAAATCCTACAACTTTTTTCTGGGTGATGCTGATCAACATGGTATTTTACATGCCTACCTTGTCTTTATCAATCACAGTAGCTTACTCGGCCTTAAAGAGAAACAATATAGACGTTGTAAAAGAATATCCGCCTATCCGCATTTGGGGTACCATTGGTTTTATTGCTGCGCTGTGGACAGTTAGTTTAACACACAATGAAATTTCGGCTAATCAGTTTTATATTGCATCGGCGGTGGCTTTAGCTTTGGGGCTGTACTCGTTTACCTTACCAAAATGTCCTCCGCTGTTAAGCAAGGTTGATAATGCTACCATCGCAGGCTCTTTGGGCTTAAATGCTTTTGCATTGTTCAAATCATCGCGCTTTGCGATATTCTTTGCATTCTCTTTGTTGTTAGGCGCTGCATTACAACTGACCAATGCCTACGGCGATACCTACATTCATGATTTTGCTAAAACCGTTGCTTATCAGGATACTATAGCGGTGAAATATCCGGCTATTATTATGTCAATCTCCCAAATATCAGAGACTTTGTTCATATTGGCTATACCATTTTTTTTACGCCAGTTTGGTATCAAATACGTTATGCTGTTTAGTATGCTGGCCTGGGTATTGCGTTTTGGGCTGTTTGCATTTGGTAACCCTGCCGAGGGTTTGTGGATGATTGTCTTATCATGTATCGTTTATGGTATGGCGTTCGATTTCTTTAATATTTCAGGCTCGCTATTTGTAGAAACACAAGCTGCCCCCGAAATTCGTGGCAGCGCACAGGGTTTATTTATGATGATGGTTAACGGCTTCGGCGCGTTGTTTGGTAGTTTTGCCAGCGGTTTGATTATAGATCACTTTTTCACCCTATCAAGCGGCGATAAGGACTGGCATGGCATATGGTTATGCTTTGCGGCTTATGCATTGGTAATATCCTTGATATTCCCATTTGTATTTAAATATAAGCACAACGCCGCTTTAGAGCATGCTATTAAACATGCGTAATGTTGTATCATTATCAACGCATGGCACGCAGCACCATCACCAGGAGCCGTAGGAGGATCCCAGTGATGGCTGTGGCTTTGTTCAATTAAAAGATTTTGTAAGCTAAAGACAAATTGAACAGGTTGATTTTGGTCGACCCGACATTATAACCCTGAGCATTTTGCTCCGTATAATTTTGCTTGCTCAGGCCAGCCTCATAACGCAGATCGACAGATAAACTGCGGATATCAATACCCGCTCCTACCTGCCAGGCGTAATTTTGATTTTTATAGTTCAGGTGCGCAATATTGCCGGCTGCCGAACCATAGTTCTGGTCTTTATTAATTGCAAATGAAACCAGCGGGCCGGTATAGAAACGTGCGCCAAAGCCAAAAGCACCAACTTTACCGCCAACCAGCAAAGGCACGTCGACACTGGTAAATTTTTGCTTTACACCATCAACGGTTACGTTCTTGCCCGTTACATAGGCTTCAGGCTGGAAATTAAAACCAAGTGCACCAAAGCGAGCCCAGATACCACCCAAATAACCTGCCTGATTATCAGCAGCAAAGGTTCCGGTTTTTGAGATGCTGGTCAGGTTCATGCCGCCTTTAACACCAAACGCAAAGCTCGGTATCACCTGTGCTTTGGACGAGAATGCCGTTGCGAAAACGACGGCTAAGATCAATAATGTTTTTTTCATGGTTTTGTGAGTTGAATTAATGGATAAAATTAATTAAAAGTTGTCAGTGTATGCGAATCAATCCGCCGTCTGTCATTTCAAACGGAGTAAGAAAATGACAGGTATTAATTATTGTTATGTTTGAATAACCCCCACATTAAACACCTTCTCAATAGGTGCATGGTTAGCTGCCTCTATCCCCATTGATATTACCTTGCGTGTCTCCAGCGGGTCGATTATCCCATCAACCCAAAGCCTTGCTGCGGCATAATATGGCGTAGTTTGTGCGTTATAACGATCGGTGGTGTATTTAAGCAGTTCGTCTTCTTGTTGTTCGCTTATCTCCTCTCCCTTAGCTTTCATGCCCGCCGCCTGTATTTGCAATAATGTTTTAGCCGCTTGTGCCCCACCCATTACAGCTATTTTAGCCGTCGGCCAGGCATAAATTAAGCGTGGATCATAAGCTTTGCCGCACATGGCGTAATTACCCGCGCCGTAAGAGTTACCGATAATAAAAGTAAACTTAGGCACCACCGAGTTAGCCACCGCATTTACCATTTTAGCACCATCCTTGATAATGCCCCCATGTTCTGACCGGCTGCCTACCATAAAGCCGGTAACATCCTGCAGAAAAACAAGCGGTATCTTTTTCTGATTGCAGTTCATGATGAACCGGGTAGCCTTATCCGCCGAATCTGAATAGATCACACCGCCAAACTGCATCTCGCCTTTTTTTGATTTGATGACTTTACGCTGGTTAGCAACAATGCCGACCGCCCAACCGTCAACCCTACCCAGCCCGCAGATGATTGACTGACCATAGCCTTCCTTGTATTCTTCAAACTCCGAATTATCCAGCAAGCGCAATATAATCGCGCGCATATCGTAAGCTTTTTCACGATTATCCGGTAACAAACCGTAAATCTCTTCCGGGTTTAATTTGGGGGCGATGGATTTAATGCGGTCAAATCCGGCTTTGGTGAAATCGCCAACCATACCCATGATATTGCGGATGGAATCCAGCGCAGCCTTGTCGTCAGGCTGCTTGTAATCGGTAACGCCCGATATTTCACTGTGCGTGGTTGCACCGCCAAGTGTTTCGTTATCAATATCCTCGCCTATTGCTGATTTTACCAGGAATGATCCCGCCAGGAAAACAGAACCCGTACCCTCAACAATCATGGCTTCATCACTCATAACAGGCAAGTAGGCACCGCCTGCCACACACGAGCCCATGATGGCCGAGATCTGGATAATGCCCATGCTGCTCATTTGCGCATTGTTCCTGAAAATACGGCCGAAGTGTTCTTTGTCAGGGAAAATCTCGTCCTGCAAAGGCAGATAAACACCAGCCGAGTCGACAAGATAGATAATAGGCAAACGATTCTCCATGGCGATCTCCTGAGCGCGCAGGTTTTTCTTGGTTGTTATCGGGAACCAGGCCCCCGCCTTAACGGTGGCATCGTTAGCAACAATTACGCATTGGCGCCCGGATACATAGCCAATTCCGGTTATCACTCCACCCGATGGGCAGCCGCCGTGGTCTGCGTACATGTCATCGCCGGCAAAGGCGCCTATCTCCAACCAGTTCGAGTCTTTATCTATCAGGCAGGCGATGCGCTCGCGGGCCAGCATTTTTCCTCTTTCCTTTTGTTTTGCGGCAGCCTTTTCGCCACCACCCTGGTATATCTTTTTAAGCCGGGTATTTACTTCGTAAACCAACTGCTTGTTGACATCCTCATTTTTATTGAACTCGATATCCATGGTAAAGGCAATAAGTGGAAATACAATTTAGGTAAAAACGTCCGATCGATACGTTTTGTGTTATGCAAAACAAGATAATACAAATTGCAACGTTTGTATTGCAAAAAGATCTTTAAATGAAGCGATTCAAGCTTTTTAAGATAGGTTTCTGTCTTTGAACCAAACATCGTCCGGCTCAATCTTTACTTGTTCCATCAGGTCTATCAATTCAATGGCATCGGCCGAGGTGATAACCAATCGGCGGTTTGCAGGTTTCAGAAAACGTTGTTCAACCATTACATCCATCTGTTTGAGCAGATAGTCATAATAACCGTTTACGTTTAATATGCCAACGGGGTGCTGGTGCAGCCCCAGCTGCAGCCAGGTTAAAACTTCAAAAAATTCTTCGAGGGTGCCAAAGCCACCAGGCAGCATGATAATGCCGTCGGAAAGATCATTCATGAGTTGCTTGCGCTGGTGCATGTTCTCAACCACGTGCATCTCAGTAAGGCCGGTATGTCCAACTTCTTTATCCATCAAAAAGCCCGGGATAACGCCAATAGCTTTGCCGCCGCGCTGTAAAACGGCATCGGCTATTAAACCCATTACACCTACTTTGCCTCCGCCAAAAACTAAAGTTATGTCCCTATTCACCATAACCTCGGCCAATAGCCCGATAGCTTCTTTTAAAACAGGATCGCCATTGTAGTTGGCGCCGCAGAAGATGGCAATGCTTCGCATTAGTTAATTAAAGATTAAGGCTTGATTATTGTAAGATCAGAGATTAATATAACAAAATATCACCTAATCTCTGATCTTTAATAACTAATCACTATCGTGTATAATTCGGCGCCTCTTTAGTAATCGTAATATCATGCGGGTGCGATTCGCGGATGCCGGAAGCGGTGATACGTACAAATCTGGCTTGTTGCAGTGTTTCGATGTTTTTAGCACCGCAATACCCCATGCTGGCGCGCAAACCACCAACAAACTGATAGATCACTTCGGCCAATGTGCCTTTGTAGGGTACGCGGCCAACGATACCTTCAGGTACCAGTTTTTTGATATCATCCTCAACATCCTGGAAATAGCGGTCTTTCGAGCCTTGTTCCATTGCTTCTATCGACCCCATACCACGGTATGATTTAAAGCGACGACCTTCATAAATAATACTCTCGCCCGGCGATTCTTCAACACCTGCAAACAATGAGCCGGCCATGATAGTACCCGCGCCTGCTACAATGGCTTTAGCAATGTCGCCGGTGTGCTTGATACCACCATCGGCAATGACAGGTACGCCGGTTCCTTTTAGGGCCTTAGCGCACTCGTAAACTGCATACAGTTGCGGTACACCTACCCCAGCAATGATACGTGTTGTACAAATAGAACCCGGGCCAATACCTACCTTAACCCCATCGGCGCCGGCATTGGCTAAGGCCAAAGCCCCATCGCCGGTTGCTACGTTACCTGCTATAACCTGCAGATCGGGATATTTGGCTTTTACTTCTTTTAATTTATCAATAACCCCCTTTGAGTGGCCGTGAGCCGTATCGATAGCAATTACATCAACACCGGCTTTTACCAGGGCATCTACGCGCTGCATGGTATCGGCAGTAACACCAACGGCGGCACCTACGCGTAAGCGGCCGTGCTCGTCTTTACAGGCATTAGGAAAGTTTCTGAATTTCTGGATGTCTTTGAATGTTATCAGACCTATCAGGATGCCGTTTTCATCTACAACCGGCAGTTTTTCGATCTTATGCTGTTGCAGTATTTCTTCGGCTTGTGCTAAAGTAGTGCCCTGTGGCGCCGTGATCAGTCCGTTTTTAGTCATTACGTCCTGAACCGGTTTAGCCATATCTTTCTGGAAACGCAGGTCGCGGTTGGTGATGATGCCTTTCAGCTTATTAGCTTCGTCGACTACGGGGATACCGCCGATCTTGAATTCGCGCATGATCTTTACCGCATCGGCAACGGTTGATGCTTCATGCAGTGTAACCGGCTCCTGGATCATCCCGCTTTCTGAGCGTTTCACCTTACGCACTTCATCGGCCTGGCGCTCAATGCTCATGTTTTTATGCAGCATGCCCAAACCACCGGCCTGTGCCATAGCTATGGCCAGTTGCGACTCGGTAACCGTGTCCATTGCGGCAGATACCAGCGGAATGTTTAAGCGGATATTTCTGGTTAAAAAAGATGCGGTGTTCACATCGCGCGGTAAAACTTCTGAATAAGCGGGGAGTAATAATACGTCGTCATAGGTTAATCCTTCGGCGACAAATTTTGATGAGTCTGACTGCATAGCAAATAATGATTTTGGAGGTATTATTTGCCGGGCAAAGCTAACATTTAATTTCGGATTTTGGAAGCGTGATTTCGGAATTGTTAAGATTTACAATGATATGTCAGTCTTATATCGCGGTGATCCACGCGTGTGTGTGTAGCAGTTTGGATCACTTTAAAATATAAATTACTCATTAACAGAAACTTACAAAAATAAGCGGATCAGTTTGGATCACTTTTTATGACTTATAAGTCTTTTCTTTGGATCATCAATTTTTGCATTTGTTCACCAGCTATTCTGCTAAGAAGCTGTCTAAATTTGTTTTTCAGATATATTATAAACATTAACCATAGCAGCAACGTCTTTTTTTATTTTTAGACAGTTTATAACCGATAACGAAATCTTATACAGGTGCCATAGCGTAGCATATAAGATATTTCACTACGTTCAAGATGACAATAAATCCTTTACCGGCCGATGGTTTTATAGCTAAAATGACAGGTGGAATAACGGACTAATACTTACCTACAATTACTTTATAAAAATTATCTAAATCTAAATACGCATTGGCCAATTTCAATAATTCATCAGCAGTGATATTTTTAACCACATTGGTATAACGATCATAGTAATCGTAATCCATACCAGAGAAATACAGGTGTTTAAATTTATCTACATGCGAGAATACGTTTTCCAGGCTGCCTAATAATGAACCCATCATATAATTACGCACCAGATTCAGTTCATCGTCAGGGATCAGTTCTGTTTTAAGAATGTTGATCTCTTTTTCAATCTCGACAACGGCGGCTTTGCAAACCTCTGCTCCTACTTCGGTAGCGATGAATAAGGCGCCACCCTGGC
>DATCXS010000367.1:0-5477 GCA_036565645.1 Mucilaginibacter sp. | reverse complement strand
CCGCCGTAAGGGGTAGGGTTGGTGATCCGGCTGCGTTTATCGTTAGTGTTGGGCTTACTATATTGGTTATCGTTCTCAAAAATCATGGTCATCAAAAATATATTAAAAAATGGCGAATTTATCCAAGGTTAATTACTTTTTTTTGCGTGACGCAAAACGTCAAAATCAACGCAATTTTGAATATCGTTATTAACAGCAGATTGTTGAGAAATATAAATTTTGGCTGTAAAACGCCTTTTTTAAAGCGTTGTTGGTAAATTGGTTTTGCTAATTAAACCTAAAATTTATAAATCAATCACAGCATAATCGCCTTCGGCACAAAGTTAATTAATATGGCTATTTTTGGGGTTCATAATTAATAGCAAAATGTATAATAATAAAAGAGAACCCCGCGAAAGCAATCAGGTAGTTTTTGGTATCCGCGCGGTTATTGAAGCCATAAAATCAGGTAAAGAAATTGAGTCATTATACATTCAGCGCGGCATAGGCGGCGGCTTGCTTGCCGAACTTAAAGAACTACTGGCCGAGTATCAAATCGTGGCCCAACAGGTACCGGTTGAAAAACTGAACCGTATCACCATGAAAAACCACCAGGGAGTGATAGCGTTCATATCGCCGATAACTTATCAAAAAATTGAAGACATCATTCCGCAGATATTTGAAAAAGGAGAGACACCGTTAATTCTGATACTTGATGCAATAACCGATGTGCGCAATATGGGCGCTATAGCACGTACGGCAGAGTGCAGCGGCGTACATGCCATTGTAGTGCCGGCAAAAGGATCGGCACAGATAAATCCGGACGCAATTAAGACCTCTGCCGGAGCATTGTATAAAATTCCGGTTTGCCGTCATGATAACTTTATGCAGACGGTTAAATTTATACAGGAATCGGGCTTGCAGCTGGTTTGCTGCACCGAAAAAACTCAGGAATATATTTACAAACCAGATTACACCGCACCGACAGCCATAATTATGGGATCGGAAGAAGATGGGGTACGCAATGATATTATCCGCATAGCAGATCATTTGGCTAAAATACCGATGTATGGCGAGATCGAGTCGCTGAATGTTTCGGTAGCGACAGGGATTATTTTGTATGAGGCGATAAGGCAGAGGTTGGTAATTGGTTGATCAGAGGTCAGGACGTCAACGTGTAAAAAGAAAAGCGCCTCAACTAAGGCGCTCTTCTTTTTTATGACGGATGGTTAACTGATCTTAACCTAAATATACTTAGCCCCAAATTGCTGCTTCACATCAGCAACTACTTTCTTAACGTTTTGTTCCTGGTCGCGTGGGCAGATGAGCAGCGTGTTGTTCGATTCCACCACAATGTAGTCATGCAGGCCTTGCAGAATTACCAGTTTATCGTGGGGGACATTTACCATACAGTTTGATGAATCGTACATAATCACTTTCTCTGAAGGAATTACTGCATTGCCAACATAATCCTTTTCGGCCAGGTCATAAATAGAAGCCCAGGTACCCAGATCAGACCAACCGAAGTCTGAAGGCAGTACGTAAACGTTGTCAGCCTTTTCCATGATTCCGTAGTCGATAGATATATTGGTACATTGCAGATAAGCCTGATTTACGTGAGCACGCTCATTCTCGGTATTGTAGTGCGGTCGTGCTTCGGCAAAAATGTCGTTCATATCAGGCAGATGCTGCTCAAAGGCGTTTACAATAGCTTTGGCCGACCAAACGAATATTCCTGCGTTCCACAAAAAATCACCGCTTTGCAAAAAGGTTTTGGCAATTTCCAGCGTAGGTTTCTCGGTAAAGGTTTTTACTTTATGAAACTCGCCATCAATAACATTATCAGTATATTGAATATAACCATAGCCGGTATCCGGTCGCGATGGCATAATACCCAGGGTTACCAGGCACTGGTGTTTTGATGCAGTTTCTAATGATTTTTCGATGGTAGATACAAAACCCGCTTCGTCAAGAATCAGGTGATCAGAAGGGGCAACTACAATGGCAGCATCAGGATTGATAGATTCAATTTTAAACGAACCATAAGCTACACACGGAGCGGTATTGCGCATAACCGGCTCTGTCAGGATCTGATTACCGGCAATGCCGGGCAGCTGCGACTTTACCAGATCGGTATAACTTTCATTAGTAACAACAAAAATATTTTCTTTAGGGCATACTTTTAAAAAACGATTATACGTTTGCTGTATTAAGGTTTTACCTGTGCCTAATATATCGATAAACTGCTTAGGGTGTGAGGTACGGCTTATAGGCCAAAAACGGCTCCCGATACCGCCCGCCATGATTATGGCATAATAGTTTTTATTCATGTTGTAATTGTAGAAATTATGTTGGTGTTATCAAAATGCAAATGTGGGTATTTATCTGTTAAGTAATCATTAACCAGTATGATATTATTATCCCCAAAAATGCTTCAGGATATAAAAGAATAAATAAACAAATTGTTTTTTATCAGTTAATCATTTTAATATAAAATTTTAAAGTAAATCTATCGTTTATTCATAAGTTTTTGTTACTTTAAACTTTTAAATCGTCTTATTATAAATACGAATTACCTATAATGATAGAAACAAAAAAATCGCTCTTTGATAATCTCCAGAACTTTTTCGGGTTCGACAATTTTAAGGGAGAGCAAGAAGCGATTATTACCAACATTTTGGCCGGTAACGATACGTTTGTAATTATGCCTACAGGTGGTGGTAAATCAATGTGTTACCAGCTGCCTGCGTTAATGAGCGAGGGCACAGCTATTGTTATTTCGCCATTGATCGCGCTGATGAAAAATCAGGTTGACCAGTTAAGAGCTTTTGGCGGATCTGACAGCATCGCACATTTCTTAAATTCATCATTAACCAAAGCCGAGATTATAAGAGTGAAGGATGATGTGCTGAGCGGCAAAACCAAATTGCTTTACGTAGCACCCGAGTCATTAACCAAACAGGAAAATATCGACTTTTTACGCCTCAACAACGTGTCGTTTGTTGCGGTTGATGAAGCACACTGTATATCAGAGTGGGGCCATGATTTCAGGCCCGAATACCGCAAAATACGCCAGGTGATCAGCAATATCGGAGATGATATCCCCATCATTGCCCTGACCGCAACCGCTACCCCGAAAGTACAGCAGGATATCCAAAAAAACCTGCAAATGAATAACGCAACGGTTTACAAATCGTCATTTAACCGTGCAAATCTGTTTTATGAAGTACGCGCAAAACGCAATGTAATCAAAGAGATTGTTAAGTACGTTAAACAAAATCAGGGTAAATCGGGCATAATATATTGCCTTAGCCGCAAAAAGGTTGAAGAGGTTGCCGAAGTACTGGCATTAAACGGCATTAAAGCTTTGCCATATCATGCCGGCCTGGACCCCAAAGTACGTGCGGATACGCAGGATAAATTCCTGATGGAAGATGTTGACGTGATTGTGGCTACCATAGCATTTGGTATGGGTATTGATAAACCCGATGTGCGTTACGTGATACATCACGATGTGCCTAAAAGCATGGAGGGCTACTACCAGGAAACCGGGCGTGCCGGGCGTGATGGCGGCGAGGGTGTCTGTGTAGCATTCTACTCGCAAAAGGATATCGACAAACTTCAAAAATTCATGAAGGACAAGCCGGTTTCTGAACGCGAGATCGGTACACAGATATTGAAAGAAGTTATTGACTATGCGGAGTCGTCAGTTTGCCGCCGTAAGCAGTTGCTGCATTATTTTGGCGAGAACTTTAACGAGGCCGGTTGTAATAACATGTGCGATAACTGTTGTGCGCCAAAAACACACTTTGATGCCGAAGCGCAGTTGCATAAAGCTTTAAACCTGATCAAACAAACCGGCGAGAAGTTTGACGATCATCATATCATTAATATACTTATGGGTGTCGAAACCCAGCAGGTACACAATTATGAGCATCATTTACTGGAGCTGTTTGGCACCGGTAAACAGGACGGTGCCATGCTTTGGAACTCATTGCTGCGCCAGGCATTGCTGAATAATTATCTTTCAAAAGATATTGACCAATACGGTTTATTGCGTTTAACCAAGCTCGGGCATTCGTTCCTGGATAATCCGCACAGCCTGCGCTTTATTATGAACCGCGTTATTGAGCCTGCGGATGATGATGATGGTGATGAAGGCCCTAAACAAGGCGGTGGTGCTTTAGATACGCAATTGCTGCAGATGCTTAAGGATCTGCGAAAGAAAATGGCCAAACAGAAAGGTTTACCGCCGTTTGTGCTGTTCCAGGATCCATCGTTAGAGGAAATGTGTACGCATTACCCCATTACGCAAGAAGAATTAAGACAAATATCGGGCGTAGGGGCAGGTAAGGCCATGAAATTTGGCGCTCCGTTTATCGATCTGATCAAGAAATATGTGGAGGATAATGACATTGACCGCCCTGTAGATATGGTGATCAAAAGCGCTGCTAATAAGTCGGCGCTTAAGGTTTTCATTATTCAGAATATCGACAGACACTTAAACCTGGATGACATAGCCGCTTCAAAAGGCCTTACTTATGAGGAAGTGTTGAAAGAGGTAGAAACTATTGTTAACTCGGGCACCAAGCTCAATCTGAACTATTATATTGATGAGGTAATTGATGAGGATAAGCAGGAAGAAGTATACGATTACTTCAGGGCAGCCGAAATAGACTCGATCGACGATGCACTGGCCGAACTCGGGGCTGACGATTATACCCGCGAAGAGGTCCAGCTGATGCGGATAAAATTCATGTCAGAGTTAGGAAACTAACGAAAAAGGTGAGAATTTAAATCTCACCTTTTTCGTTTTATGTCTGTTTATTATTTGGCTATGATCTTAAACTCAGTACGGCGGTTCTTCGCTCTATTTTCGTCGCTATCATTTGGCGCTATTGGCTGTGTTTTACCGTAACCTTTATACGTCATACGAGCAGGATCAATCTTGCCGCTGATTAAAAAGTCATATACTGATTTGGCTCGATTTTCTGATAGTGTTTGATTGAGATCGTCATTGCCCACATTATCGGTATGGCCTGATATTTCGATACGGACAGTGGGGTTTAGTTGCAGGAACTCGATCAGCTTTTGCAATTCTGATCTTGATTCCGACTCCAATTGATATTTATTGGTATCAAAAAAGATGTTCTTCAAAATCACCTTATTGCCCACTTCAATGGGTTCCAATAATGCTGTAATAAAAAATGGATTACTTGAGGTATGGCCAACCAGCGAGAAGTTTTCTGAATAAAACAAATAGCCTGGCCTGGAAATATTAAGGCCGTAATTTTTACCTGTGGTTATCGTCGCCAGGAAATCGCCCTTATCAGCCGAGCTGTAATCCTGGTAAACAGGGTGGCTATTCTCTAAAGCGATGATTTCGACAGCTGCCTCCAATGGTTGATGCGTCTTGGCATCGCTTACAAAACCTTTTACATAAGTTACCATGTGCGGGCGCAGATCGGCAGGCATCTCAAAAGTATAAATATCAAAGC
>DATCXS010000052.1:0-20156 GCA_036565645.1 Mucilaginibacter sp. | reverse complement strand
CCTTTGGAAGCAAACACAATATGCTGTCTTCCATGGCGATGGCCGTATCACCATAAGGTTCATTGGCCAGAACGGCCTGTATACCCAAATAATGCTCCTCCGCGTAAACACCGGTCATGAGTTCGCGGCCATCGGCTGCTTTAACCGTTTTTATGCGGCCTTTTAGTACAAGGAAAAGACCGTGCCCTTTATCTCCTTCAAAATAGATCACCTGCTTTTTCTTAAACAGCCGAGCCTTTCGTTCATCAATAATTTTCTTTAATTCTTCAAGCCCGTTCTTTTTACTGAAAAGACGGTCCAGTTTATCCAGAGAGTTGCTATAAAACCGTTGTTGGGTTTCCTTTTTCTTCAAGCGGCTTTCTATAGCTTTTAATAATTCCATGTTATGAAAAGGCTTGGTCAGGTAATCATCAGCTCCAAGCTCCATGCCTTTCCTCAGGTCCACCATTTCAGCTTTCGCCGTAAGAAAAATGAGCGGTATCGCTGCAGTTTCCGGGTGCTTGTTCAGTAAATATAATACGCCATATCCATCCAGTTCCGGCATCATGATATCGCAAATGATTAGGTCAGGTAAATCCGTAATGGCCATATCAACTCCGGTTTTACCATTATCCGCCTCCAAAACGATGTAATCTGCCAATTCGAGTATTTCAACTACATTCTCCCGTATATCCGTGTTATCTTCAATGATCAATATCTTTTTCTTCATAATGTGGAAATGAAAGCGTGAACAGGGTGCCTTGATTAACGCTGCTTTTAAAGGTAATATGGCCATTCATCAATCTTGTATATCGCGCTACGATATTCAGGCCCAAACCCGTTCCGGGAATGTTACCCGTATTGTGGGCCCTGAAAAATGCTTCAAATAGATGCTTTCCATCGGTTTCAGGTATGCCAATACCATTGTCCTTGATCGTTATGGTGCATTGTTGCTCATCCACCTCGGTGTTAAATTCGATAAATGTATTTTCACCTGAATATTTAATGGCATTACTAATTAAGTTAAGAATACAATTTTTTAAGAGGTTTTGATCAAGATTGACCATTCTGTCGGTGCCGGTATGTTCATAGATGATGCTTTGTTTTTGTTTGGCTACCATCTGCATTTGTTCAGCGATGTCTTCCCCAAGCTTTACCAGGTCAAAACGGCTAAAAGTTGGCGCTACTTTTCCGCCCTCAAGCTTATCAAGGGAGAGAAATTCATTTAATATACTGGTCAAATTACCAACCGCATTGATAATTTTGCCTACATGCTTCTGAACTTTAACGGTATCTGTCGTCAAAGCATATTTATCAATCAATAAAGCCGATGATTGGATGGTACTAAGCGGGGTTCTGAACTCATGCGAAGCCATAGATACAAACCGGCTTTTCAGCTGCCCCAATTCTTTTTCTTTTTCAAGCGACAGGCTCACCTCCTCCTTAGCCTGCCGTAATTGCTGTACAATGCTGTTTAATGATTGAGTACGCTCTTTAACCTGCTCCTCCAATTGTACGGCATAATTTTTAAGCTGGCCTTCTGCTTCTTTCTGAGGTGTAAGATCATGTATAAAGCCTATGTAAATAATCCGGTCGGCCAGTTGAACTTCGCTTACCGTCAGACGAAATGGGAAAGCACTCCCATCTTTTTTTATCCCCGACACTTCCCTTCCGATACCGATCACATGCGGTACGCCGGTTTGCTGATAGCGGTCAAGGTAGGAATCGTGCCTTTCTTTATCCGGTGATTGCATTAGCATGGATATGTTTTTTTCCATGACTTCCTCTGGCAAATAACCAAATAACCTGCAAGCCGACGGATTGATCAGTTCTACAATACCCTGTTTCGTAATAGTGATAATGCCATCAATTGAATTTTGTATGATTGCATTTAATAATGGAGCCTTAGCCATATACATACTATTCAGAACTAATCTCTACGCTTTTAGCCAGAAATATTTTTGTGTTTTGCGCAATAATGGAATTGATAACCTGATCTGCATTCATTTCTGAACCGATCAGGTCAGCGAGTGTTATTTTATCCAGTAACTGATCAATAGTAATCTGAACCATCTGCCAGAGAGAGCGAATGGAACAATCCACGGAATTGGTACAGAATTGAAGCGCCCCTTTATAATCTTCACAAAAAGATTTTTCGAACAAGGAACCACCCAATACCTTTAACACCTGGTTAATATTAATTTGTTCCGCAGTCCGCGACAAGGTGTAGCCGCCTTTGTTTCCTGGCGTACTGGTAATATATCCGGCAATACGAAGCATACGTGTCAATTTGGCCACGTATGGAGTGGACAGGCCTTCTGCCAAACTTAAAACCTGGATGGTCATACCCTCTTTCTCCCGGCATTTTGCAATTCTTAACAGGATACGCAGGCCATATTCCTCTTGTGAAGTTATTTTCATAAATTATTATTGAAACGATCTTTCAACACTCAAAATTATTCAATTGAAATCAGATTAATCAATTACACGCCTCATTATAACAGCCCTAATTCCAGTTTGGCCGTTTCAGACATCATGTCACGGTCCCAGGGCGGATCCCAGGTTACGATCACAATCACCTCATTTACGCCGTCTATCGCCCTGACTTTTTGTTCCACCTCCACCGGGATATCCTGTGCAGAGGGGCAGCTCGGCGCTGTAAGTGTCATCACGATCTGGACATTGTTATATGGGGGCAATATCTCGGTTTCATAAACTAAGCCAAGCTCATAAATACTTACCGGTATTTCCGGATCGTATATGGTTTGTAAACAATCAATTACTTTTTGTTTTAATGATTCTTCATTCATGGTTTAATCCTTTAAGTTAATTACCTGATAGGCCCTGGCATATTCTTTCATCTGGCTAACCATTGCCCGCAGGCCATTCGAGCGCGTTTGGGCCAGGTGGGCGTGCATACCAATCTGGTCCATAAATTCAAGCCTGGCCTGTATAATTTCTTCAGGGCTATGGTCCGATAATACCCGGATCAGCATACTCACCAAACCTTTAACAATAATCGCGTCGCTATCGGCTTTAAAAAACACCAGGCCATCAATATAAGAGGGCACCAGCCAAACCGTTGATTGACACCCCTTGATTATTTTATCTTCCGTTTTAAGCTGATTTTCCAATACAGGTAACTTTTTACCTATTTCAATGATATACTCATATTTTTCTTCCCAGGTATCCAGAAAAGAAAAAGATTCAACTATTTCGCTTTCAATTTCAATGATCTTCTTTTTCATGTCAGGTCAGCATTTTAATGGCCTTAAGCAGCCCAGAAACCAGCAGGTCTATTTCGTCAAATGTATTGTAAACCGCGAAAGAGGCCCGTACGGTTCCTGTAATACCGAAACGTTTCATCAAAGGCTGCGCACAGTGATGCCCGGTCCTGACGGCGATGCCTTGTTTATCTAACAAAATTCCTATGTCCTGCGGGTGCAACCCTTTAATGGTAAAGGATATCAGGCTTACTTTTTCCCTGGCGGTACCGATTATGGTTAACCCGGGAACCACTTTCAATTGTGCTGTCGCGTAATTTAATAAGGCGGCCTCATATTCCCTGATATGGTTTCTTCCATACAGGGCAATAAAATCCAGCGCGGCCTTCAATGCTATGGCATCCGCGATATTAGGAGTTCCGGCCTCGTATTTATAGGGAATATCATTGTATGTAATCTGCTCGAAAGTTACCTCCTTAATCATTTCTCCTCCACCATGAAACACCGGCATACTATTAAGGATGGCGCTTTTGCCATAAAGCACACCTATGCCGGTGGGCCCATAAACTTTATGGCCTGAAAAGGCAAAGAAATCACAATCCAGATCCTTAACGTCGATGTCGCAATGTACAGCCGATTGTGCACCATCCAGTAAAACCACTGCCCCCACCCGGTGGGCAGTTTCGATCATGGCTTTTACCGGGTTAATAGTACCCAAGGCGTTAGATGCATGGGCGATAGCAACCAATTTAGTTCTGGGGCTTAACAGTTCATGATAGGCAGATAGGGAAAGCTCGCCATTGTCCAATACCGGTATGACCTTTAATACGGCATTTAGCTTTCTGCAAAGTCTTTGCCAGGGCACGATGTTAGAATGATGCTCCATCTCAGAGATCAGCACCTCATCACCGGCGATGATATTGGCATGCCCCCAGGTGTAAGCAACCAGGTTAATGCCCTCCGTGGTGCCTCTCGTGAAAATTATTTCTTCCCGGTGCGCCGCACCGATGAATTGTTGCACAGCAGTTCGGGAAGCTTCATAGGCTTCAGTGGCTTCTTCTGCTAAACTGTGTAACCCGCGGTGAACATTAGCGTTAAAATGGGTATAATAACGGCTGATGGCCTCAATAACAGTCTTCGGCTTTTGGGCTGTTGCTGCATTATCCAAATAAACCAGCGGTTTGCCATTGATAGTCCTGCCGAGTATCGGAAACTGCTTCCGTATGTCAGTAATATTAAAAATATCGTTAGACGGTGCTGTGGAAATCATTTTCTGGGATTCGTTAAATGTTCGGTAAGAAGTTGTGTAACGTACAACCTTAGAGGTTCGGGTTCGATCTGATCAAGGATATCCAATGCAAAAGCTTGCAATAAGAGCGCTGTGGCATCCGCTTTTGGAATGCCCCGCGCTGTTAAATAAAACAATGCGTTTTCATCAAGCTGCCCGATGGTGCATCCATGCGAACATTTTACATCGTTGGCAAAAATCTCCAATTGTGGTTTGGTATTAATGGTGGCGTCATCAGATAACAGGATGTTTTTATTGGTTTGGTATGCATTCGTTTTTTGTGCATCGGGGCGCACCATGATCTTTCCGTTAAAAACCCCCGTGGCATGATCGTTCAGGATGCCCTTGTATAATTCATTGCTCAGGCAATTCGGCGCCAGGTTATCAACCAGGGTATGGTTGTCAGCATGCGTGTGCCCGTTTAAAACGTATAAGCCATATAAATGGGCTTCATTGCCGGATGCTTCCATTATAATATTCATATTGTTGCGGATGATACCGCCATTCAGCGTTACTGTTATGGCGCGTACATAACTGCGCCCAACCTGGCGGATATGTGTGGTGCTGACCTGGCTCGCATTAGCAGCATCCTGCTGGATTTTGTAGTAGGCTAACCGGGCATCCTTATGGGTTACTATTTCCATAACCTGGTTGGTAAAGTTATCCGAAGCACCCAAAGTGTGGTAAGTTTCTACCAATTGCACATTTGCATTTTGTTCTACAATGATCAGGCTGCGCGGTTGGGAAAGAATGGGCCGCTGACGCGCGTCGGCAATATGATAGATATACACCGGGTGATCTAATTGCTGCTCTTGGGCGATATGGATGAAAATACCTTCCCGGATAAAAGAGGTGTTGAGCGCATGGACACCATCCGGAATATAGGTGCTGCTTTGCCCCAGATGTTCCTTCACCAGGTCTTTATAAATTCCTTTTGCTGCCGATTCAAGCGGCAAGACAGTAAGCTGATTTTTTGGAGAACGAATTGTTGAAAGCAAAGGACTGAACATGCCATTAACAAATACCAGTTCATTCGCGGCCTGATAGCCCGGCAGCCTGATGGCATCTATCGTTTTTAGCTCCAACGAAACTTGGGGGGTATCCCCGGCTAAATAGCAGGGATTGTCAAACAATCCGCTGATGGGGGTATATTTCCAGTCTTCGGTTCGTTTGGTTGGCAGCCCCGCTTCGTCAAAGGCCCGAAAACCTTCCAGCCTGAGTTTAGCAACCAAACTATCCGGTTCCTTTGCTTTTAGCTGTTCAAAGCTGTCTTTTATATATGTTAGATTCATGATAACCTTTTTATTAATATCTGATTATAACGTTTCGGCCAACCCAGCTTCTTCTTTAATAAAATCATAGCCTCTTTGCTCCAGTTCCAAAGCAAGTTCTTTGGTGCCCGACCGTACAACATTTCCATTATACAGCACATGAACAAAATCAGGCGTTATATACTCTAATAAGCGCTGATAATGCGTGATGATTAGCAGGGCATTATCCTTAGTACGTAATTGGTTAATGCCATGAGCAACAACCCGCAGCGCATCGATATCTAATCCCGAGTCCATTTCATCCAGGATTGTCAGCCTGGGATCCAGTATGGCCATCTGGAAAATTTCATTACGTTTTTTTTCGCCACCCGAAAAACCTTCATTGATTGAACGGCTTAATAACGTCTGGTCGATCTGTAACATTGCCATTTTTTCTTTCATTACTTTCATAAAGGCGACGGCATCAAGGGGCTCCTGCCCCAGGTATTTGCGTTTTTCATTCAGAGCGGCCTTGATAAAATTGGTAGTACTTACGCCTGGAATTTCCACCGGATACTGAAAGGCGAGGAATAATCCTTCATGCGCCCGGTCTTCCGGAAGCATTTGTAATAGGTCTTTTCCTAAAAAGGTTACTGATCCTTTCGTCACTTCATAATCTTCCTTTCCGGCCAATACCGATGCGAGAGTGCTTTTGCCTGAGCCGTTCGGCCCCATAATAGCATGCACCTCGCCGGGGCGGATGTTCAGACTGATCCCTTTAAGGATTTGCTTACCTTCTATCGATGCGTGTATATTTGTTATTGATAACATAGTTCTATGATTTATGATTAACCCACGCTGCCTTCCAAACTGACAGCGAGTAATTTTTTCGCTTCTATCGCAAATTCCATTGGTAATTTATTCATGACTTCTTTAGCAAAGCCGTTAACAATCAAGGCTGTTGCTGTTTCAGCATCAATGCCGCGTTGCTTACAATAAAAAAGCTGGTCTTCACTGATTTTTGAAGTCGTTGCTTCATGCTCCACCACGGCGGTGGCGTTTTTTACTTCGATATATGGAAAGGTATGCGCGCCGCAATGGTCACTTAACAGCAGGGAATCACATTGCGAATAATTGCGTGCCCCGGTAGCGTTTTTACCGGTACGGACCAGTCCGCGATAACTGTTTTGGCTGTAACCGGCCGAAATTCCTTTGGAGACGATCCTGCTTTTGGTATGCTTACCCAGGTGGATCATTTTGGTGCCGGTATCTGCCTGCTGATAATGGTTGGTAAGGGCCACCGAATAGAACTCGCCTACAGAGTAATCGCCTTTTAAAATAACACTTGGGTATTTCCAGGTAATGGCTGACCCTGTTTCAACTTGCGTCCATGAAATTCTTGAATGATCGCCCTTGCAAATGCCGCGTTTGGTAACAAAATTGTAAATGCCGCCATTTCCGTCCTTATCGCCGGGATACCAGTTTTGCACGGTAGAATATTTGATCTCCGCTTTTTTGTGGGCTATCAGTTCAACCACAGCAGCATGCAGTTGGTTCTCATCTCTTTGGGGCGCGGTGCAACCTTCCAGGTAACTTACATAACTGCCTTCTTCGGCTATAATAAGCGTACGCTCAAACTGGCCGGAATTTTCTGTATTGATCCGAAAATAAGTCGATAGTTCCATCGGGCAACGTACCCCTGCAGGGATGTAACAAAATGAGCCGTCAGTAAATACGGCCGCATTCAGGGCGGCAAAGAAATTGTCGGTCGCCGGAACAACCGAGCCCATGTGCTTTTGGATCAGTTCAGGGTGTTGCTGAATAGCTTCACTGATAGAGCAAAAGATAATCCCGATTTCTGAAAGTTGTTCTTTAAAAGAAGTTGCCACGGAGATGCTGTCCACAACCACGTCAACGGCCACTCCGCTCAGACGCTTTTGCTCATTTAAAGAGATGCCGAGCTTATCAAAGGTGCGCAGCAGTTCGGGGTCTACCTCGCCCAGGTTATTCAGCTTCCCTTTATTTTTTGGCGCGGCATAATAAATAATATCCTGGTAGTTTATTTCGGGGTAACTTACGTTAGGCCATTTTGGTTCTTCCATGGTCAGCCACTCCCGATATGCTTTTAACCGCCATTCGAGCATCCATTCTGGTTCGTTCTTTTTGGCTGAAAGCAGTCGGATAACCGACTCGCTGAGTCCCTTAGGTATTACTTCGGTGGCAATAGCTGTGCTAAAGCCATACTCATAGTCTTTCGATATGGTATTTTCAAGTGTGGTCAATCCTTCTTTCATGGCACTTATTTTTTTATTGTGTTAAACTTATTTTTTTATTGTGTTAATAGGTCGGGTGCAGCATAACATAAGGGCGAGTTCCGTTTATCCAGGAGCTTTTCCCTGATAGCACTCAAACTTCGCCTCTTTACTCCTGTCCTTATACTTAGTAACCGCAGGCTCCTATTTAAAGGGCTCAGCATTCCTGTAACGGCGACGAAGCATCATTTTTATCGATATTTATTTCCCTTATCATTACTTCTTTATCATCCCCAACCGAGATCAAATAATTATTAAAAGGGCTCCAGAGCAATTTATTAACAGAATGAGAATGCCCGGTAAAGGCTTCCTTGCTGATGCGTTTAAGAAAACCAAACGTCTCTGCATCCCATATTTTGATGGTTTTATCACGGCTCCCTGTTGCAAACAAGCTGGCGTCAGGGCTGTAAGCAATATCATAAATGGCCCAATTGTGGGCCGGTGTAGTTTTTATTTGTGTGTAATTGCCTGTCTCCCAAATATTCAGATAGGCGTCCCGTCCGCCTGTCAGCAGAAATTTTCCGTCGGGAGAATAACGTACGCTATTGGCAGAAAGCCGATGCGAGGTAAGTTGATATTTGTCTTGTAAACTAAACAGATCATAAATCAAGACATCGCCAGTGCCCAAGGCTATAGCCATTTCGGATGTGTAGTAGTTAAAATCGATACTACGTACCTTTTTAAGACAAAGCCTTTTTATTTTTACCAGTGAAAGCGTATCCAATGAGCAAACTGCGAGACAGCCATCGCCGCCGACGGTATAGAAACAATTGGTCTTCAGGGAATACTTAATGTCGAATATAGGACCCTGATGGTGTTTCAATATCCGGATTTCCTTTTTTTTGACAACATCTATAATATGGACGCTTCCATCCGTGGTGCCTGCCAATAATAATTCTTTTTCATGGATATGGCAGATCGTATATAAGTGCGCGGTAAAGGCGGTGGCGAACTTTTCTGCCTGGAGAGTTTCCAGGTTCCATTGTGCAATAAACAAATCGCTTCCCCCGGTAAAAACGGTATTGCCGGATAGTCCCCGGTCAAGCGCATAGATACAGCCCGTATGCCCCTTGAGGGCGGCGACTACATTGATTGCAATATTTTTGTCCTGAGCTGTATACATCGTTTCAAGTGTCAAAAGTAGATAATGATTTCTGTTTATACAAAAAAGTATAAATAATAAATTGAAAAGATTACTTTTGCTGGATAAATTAGTAAGTGACCGGGGCATCTTGTTCATTTAAGGCATGAACGAAATGGCAGAAGCAATGATTTACTTCAACCCAGCCTCATAATTGATCGATAGATTGGACAGTAATTCATCACAGTTAAAAAGCAGGAGGATGGAAAATGAATATTAAAAGAGTTTATGATGAACCGGCAAAGGAAGACGGAATGCGTATCCTGGTAGACCGGCTTTGGCCGAGAGGGTTGACCAAAGAAAAGGCAAAGGTTGATGTATGGTTAAAAGAGATTGCTCCCAGTACTGAACTTCGAAAATGGTTTGGGCATGACCCCGGAAAATGGGAAGAGTTCAAAGAAAAATATCAGGGAGAACTTCGCCAAAATGATGCGCAGGTTACAATTTTAAAAGAATACCTGATGCAGGGAGCGGTTACATTGGTTTATGGAGCAAGAGATAAAACGCACAATGAAGCACTTGTTCTGAAAGATTGGTTTAACCATCGCTATCGTAATGTTTTTCTTTAAATACTCGCAGATAATTGAGATTTGCCGACTTCAATAAGTTTTAAGTACCGTTCTAATTTTGAAGTATAAATTTTATCATTTGTCATTATACCGTAAAGTATAGAAGCATAAAAGTACTTTTATACTTCTATATTATTAGTTTTGACACATTAAAAAAACAAAACAAAATATATGGAAACTTTAGAAGATGGTATACTTAATGTAACCTTAATTGAACCCAGGTTAAAACACCCCACTATTTTTATCCGGTTTGATAGCCTGAAGGAAGGAGAAGGATTTACGATCCTGAATGATCATGACCCTAAGCCGGTTTATTATCAATTGCTCGGAGAACGGGGCGATATATTTCTTTGGGAATACCTTGAACAGGGGCCTGAATGGTGGAAAGTTAAGATCAGGAAAAAGGTAACCGGCGAAGGGGAGGAAACGCTTGGTCAAATTGCGACCAAAGATTTGCGGAAGGCTGAAGTGTTTAAAAAGTACGGTCTCGATTTTTGCTGCGGCGGTAAAAAGACAGTAAAAGCAGCCTGCGAAGAAAAGGGAATAGATTTTGCTGATGTAGAGCGCGAGTTGAGCCTATCCGAAAAAGAAACTTCTTCTTCCCCGCTTCCCCGTCCTTTGCCCTATAACGACTGGAGCCTTGGTTTTCTGGCCGATTATATTGTAAATACTCACCATAGCTACGTAAAAACTTCTCTGCCCGAACTTTTAAAGTATGCAGTAAAAGTAGCCAACGTACATGGCGGGCAGCATCCTGAGCTTCTAAATATCCAGCAGTTAGTAGAAGAAATTAATAGGGAACTGACCGAGCATATGGACAAGGAAGAAACTGTCTTATTCCCCTATATCAAACAATTACAGGGTTCAAAAGATAATGCCCAACCCCTTGTCCATCCGGTTAAGCAGCCTATCGACCTGATGGAGAAGGAGCACGAGATTGTAGGAAAAAGCTTGTCAGATATCAGGATGCTAAGTAATAATTACGAATTGCCCGCAGATGCCTGTGCCAGCTATGGCTTATTATTTAAAATGCTACAGGAGTTTGAAGGAGATCTGTTTACACATATCCACCTGGAAAATAATATATTATTTGTAAAGGCGCTGGAGATTGAAAAGCAATTGAATAATTGACGCTTGTCATTTACGAAACGGCCGGCCCTTTTATCTTTTGCTAATACATCAAAATAGGGATTGGGCAGGCCGTAATTTTTGCATGAACTGCTAAGAATATTGAACAAAGATCCAACATAATGGATATAGCCCAATAATAAAAACTATTGATAAACGGTGAACAATATATTAAATATTTGAATGATGGATACCATTAATGCGAACACGAAAATTGCTGCAGTTCTGAAACAGCACCCTGAGGCCATAGAGGCAATCATTAGCCTTAATCCCAAATTTGAAAAACCCCGCAACCCATTATTGAGAAAGTTGATGGCAGGCAGAACCAGCATTGCCATGGCTTCCAGGATAGGTGGGTGTACGATAAACAATTTCTTTGAAAAATTAGAGCCATTAGGTTTCAGAATTGACCGATCTGCACTCCCGGTTGAGGAAGAACAGGAGCCGGTGCCTGATTTTATTCATTCCCTCACGAAAGAGCAACTCGTCGAACTGGATGTGCGGCCCATGCTGTCCGCAAGTAAGGACCCGTTAAATATCATCCTTGAAAATATAAAAACGGTACAACCCGGCCAGGTGCTGAAAGTTATCAATACCTTTTCACCCGCCCCATTAATTACGCTGCTTGAAAAAAAGAAATTTATCAGCTACACCCATGTAGTAGAGGACAATCTTGTAGAGACCTATTTTTACAAGAGTACTGAAGCTATAGCTGTTGAACCTCAATTGGAGATAAAGCAGGATTGGGATGTAATACGGAACAGGTACCAGGGCAAATTTATTGTTCTTGATGTCAGGCAACTGGAAATGCCTCTGCCAATGACAACTATCCTGGATGCGCTGGACACACTACCGGTGGTGAGCGCGCTGTATGTTTATCATAAAAGGATTCCTGTATTTCTGCTTCCTGAATTAACCGAGCGGAACTTCGACTACCGGATTCATGAGGTCTCAGACGGGGAGGTGCATTTAATCATCTTCATCCCATGATCGTTACTTCCAGTCTGACTAAGACGACCTCCTATAAGGTCATCATGCCATTTTATGCCTTTGCTGCGCTATCATTATTAACAGGGGCTACGTTGTTGTTTGAATTCTCAGATAAATTTACGGGACACTATTTTCAACCCCAGTTGCTGGCAATTACCCATACCATGGCCTTAGGCTGGGGCACGATGATGATACTGGGCGCCAGTCATCAGCTGGTCCCGGTGATGATCGAAGGCAAATTATACAGCAACTTCCTGGCGTACCTCTCATTTGGATTAGCCGCCGTCGGTATTCCGCTGCTGGTCTACGCTTTTTTTACCTTTAATCTCCAATGGCCTGCCCAATGTGGGGCAATATTAATTAATGGATCGATATTATCTTTTCTTATCAACCTGACAATAAGCCTCCTCAGCAGCAAAAGCAAAAACGTTCATGCCATTTTTGTATATACAGCTACTTTATGGTTGTTCACCACTACCATGCTGGGCCTTTTACTGATCTACAATTTTAGTGTACCTGTTTTCTCAACAGGTTCTTTGCATTTCCTGTCTTTACATGCGCATCTTGGTATTGCGGGGTGGTTTTTATTAATGGTCATTGGTGTCGGCTCGCGGCTAATCCCCATGTTTTTGATCTCAAAATATACCCATGTCAAACTCCTATGGCTCATCTTTAGCCTGATTAACGGTGGATTACTGAGCTTTATTTTTATTTTTCTTTACACCAACAGAAGAACGTTATTGGTTTTACCGCTGGCCGCCATCGCCATCGCCATAGGGTTGTTTGCGCTTTATTGTTACCGCGCCTATCATACGCGTATACGCCGCCAGGTAGATAATCAGGTCAGGACATCCCTGTTATCGGTTTTGCTGATGGGCATTCCGATTGGCTTTTTAATCATACTGATTGCCTTATTGACCTTTTCTGATATGAATACCAAGCTTATTTTAGCCTATGGGTTTTCTATCTTTTTTGGCTGGATCACGGCTATTATATTGGGGATGACTTTTAAAACGCTTCCTTTCATTGTCTGGAACAAGGTGTATCACCATCGGGCGGGTTTGGGGAAGACGCCGAATCCCAAAGATCTTTATTATGCGAAAGTGTTCGATGTGATGGCGATAGCCTATCTTCTTGGGTTTACGCTATTTATTACCGGTATATTAATTCCCAGTAATTTATTATTAAAATATTCCTCCGCGTGTATCCTGCTGGCTGCCTTGCTCTATAACTGGAATGTATTTGCTGTGATCTTTCATAAACCATCTTTAAAATGAATATAGTAACCAATAACGATAATAAGTGTACTTTAGCTTCACTGGCGCTAAAAGATGTTTTAGATCCTGAAATTGGCCTGAATGTGGTTGATCTCGGATTAATCTACCGGATTGATTTCAACGAAGATGCCCATTTTATCCTGGTCATTATGACCTTTACGACTCAGTTCTGCCCAATGGGCCAGTCTATCCTGGATGATGTGATCCAAACGATGGAGATGACTTTTAAGGAATGCACCGTTAAGGTGGATGTTATTTTTGATCCACCATGGAGCATGCAACTGATATCGGAAGAGGGACGTAAGTTTTTAAATAGATAAGATGCTTAGTAATACTTGTAAAACCGCTATCAAGGCAGTAATATACCTGGCCACCAAAATTGCACCAGGCGACAAATCGGCGATCAAAGAAATAGCTGAACATATTGGCGCCAGCGAACATACCGTAGGCAAGCTATTGCAAACATTGGTTAAGCAAGGAGTGATTAACAGCCTTAAAGGGCCGTTAGGGGGCTTCTACCTATCTGATAAGCAGCGTGGACAGCCTCTTATTCATATCGTAAGGGCAATAGACGGGCCACAAATTTTCAAGGAATGCGGCCTGGGATTGTCTATGTGCTCGTCTGCGCATCCTTGTCCGATCCATGACGATTACAAAAGGGCGAGGGACCTGATTGAAGATTTATTTGAAAAAAAGATCGTTAGTGATCTGTGCATACCGGTAAGTGATGGGTTCGCCTATCTGTTTGGTTAAAGCTCAGGCAGGTTTAAAAGCGCCTAAAATAAGGCTTAAAACGTTCAATAATATTCAACATAGTGTAAGTAAAAATGTATTACCTACAACAAAAAAGCCACTTACTTGATTTATAAGTGGCTGATTATCATGTGGAGAATATCGGAGTCGAACCGATGACCTCTTGCATGCCATGCAAGCGCTCTAGCCAGCTGAGCTAATCCCCCGTTTGCGGATGGCAAAAGTAGTAAAAAGATGCGGATTAGCAATAGCTATGACCAAGCCTTTTTTATTTAATAAAACAGTAATTACCCCACCGCCTTATTCAGCGCTATAATAGCTGGCTTAAATTGTTCGCGGTCTACCACAAACTGTATGTTTACCCTGCCGCTGGCCATGCCGGTGGCAATTACCGGTATTTCGGCTTTAGCCAGGGCGGTGGTAGCATTGGCAAGCAAGCTTGACTGCCCCATGTTGGTACCCAACAGACACACCATAGCAATAGGTTTGTAAGTAACCCGCTCAAATTTTGCTTTCAGGGTATTGATCAGCGCTTGCTGCAGATCATTTTCCCATATTACAATGCTTATGCTGTTGGCGCTGGTTGTCTTAAAGGTATAACTTACACCATTGTCGGCAAAGTATTGCATAATGAGGAGGTCAGAACCTACGTTGCCGGTCATTAATGGGTCGTAAATATCAATGATAACCTGACGGTCGGTACCGGTAATAACTTCAATACGGTTCAGATCAGAAATATAATCTTTAGTGATCAGCGTACCCGGGTGCGCTGGTTCAAAAGTGTTTTTAATGCGCAGGTGGATTCCCGCCATTTCCAAAGGCTTAGATGCTTTAGGGTGGATGGCCTCCATGCCCACATCTGCCAGTTGGTCGGCAATGTCATAATTAGTGTTGCCTACGGGCTTAACATTTTCAACGCCTACCAGGCCGGGATCGGCCGTTGACAGATGATATTCTTTATGGATGATGGCTTCTTCAGGCTTAAGTATCTCGGCTATTTTGCTAAAGGTAACCTCAGAGTATCCACGGTCAAACTCGCGCATAATGCCCTCTTTCCCTTTGGCATAGCCGGTAACAATACATACACTACTGTTCAGATCAATGTTCTTGAACGCGTCTTTAATACGCTCGTTGATCGTCATAGCGCGGCTGTCATGTAGTCCGGCCAGATCAATCAGGTGTGCATTTACATCCTGGCTTTGCAGTATTTTTGCCAACACATAGGCCGAGTGACTTTCGCCGATCGAGGCAAGGATTTCTCTTGCTGCAAGCAAGATGCCCTCATTCAAATAGCCCGAGGCCAGCATGGTAGTTGCACTGTCCAGATAGCGCAAAACTTGCTCTATCTCGGTATCGACAAAATTATTGGCTTTGCCCACATCCAGCCCGAGTTTTTCATATTGAGCGTTCAGCTTTTTTAATTGCGAAGCTACTTCGAGCAAGGCGCTGCTATAATTGCCGCCATCTGCCAGCTTCTTATAAACACCGGGTTCTTTAGTCTTTTTATTTTCAAGCAATAGGTTGGTCACGCCTGAAAATGCGGACACCACAAACACGCGGCCGTACACCTGTTCAGGGTTAAATAGAATGATATTGTTGATGACATCTTTCAGCGCACTCATTGATGTGCCGCCAATCTTCTCTACAGTTAACATGCCGCGAATTTAGTTGATTTAAGCGAAAATAGAGAGGCTAACTATCTAAAACTCCTGCCAATAATCAATAGTATATTGCCAGAAACATGATGCATAATAATATTGACATTGCACCCAAAATAGCTAACTTGTAACCATAAAATCAGTCTCAGTCCCAACGATATGAAAGTTTTGGTTTGCGAAGAACCCGGTAAGCTCATTTATACTGATCGCCAGAAACCTGTGGCGTCACCTGGAAACACCATTTTAAAGATACTGCGTATTGGCATTTGCGGTACAGATCTGCATGCTTTTGAGGGTACCCAGCCTTATTTTCATTATCCGCGCGTTTTGGGGCACGAATTGGCGGCAGAGGTTGTGAAAAGCAATGGAAACAGTGATTTTAAACCTGGAGATTTAGTTACGCTTATCCCGTATATCAACTGCGAAACTTGCCTGGCTTGCCGGTCGGGTAAAACCAATTGCTGCGCCAACATCCGCGTACTTGGCGTACATACAGATGGGGGAATGGCTCAATTTATTGAAGTGCCGACGCGTCTGTTGCTGCCTGCAAACGGACTGAGTCTTGACGAACTGACATTGGTGGAACCATTGGCTATAGGCGCGCATGGCGTAAGACGGGCCGGGATTGAAAAAGGTGAATTTGTATTAGTTGTCGGCGCCGGGCCTATTGGTTTAGGAACGATGGAGTTTGCCCGCATTGCCGGTGGTAAAGTGATCGCTTTGGATATTAACGATCAGCGATTGAGTTTTTGTAAAGACAAACTAAAAGTAGACTATATTATAAGTGCCGCGACAGATGATGTAATGTCCCGTTTGCAGGAAATTACCGATGGTGATATGCCGACAGTAGTTATTGATGCTACAGGAAGCCAGAAAGCTATTAACAATGCCTTTCAATACATGGCGCATGGTGCGTGTTATGTGCTCATAGGTTTGCAGAAGGGCGATATCAGTTTTAGTCACCCCGAGTTTCATAAACGCGAGGCTACTTTAATGAGCAGTCGCAACGCTACACGCCAGGATTTTGACCATGTGTTATGGGCGATGAAAAATAAGCTGGTCGATCCGGCAAATTATATCACCCACCGGGTAAAATTTGATGAAGTAGCTGCCGAATTTGACAAATGGACTGATCCGGCTAATGGTGTTATTAAAGCTATAGTGGAGGTTGAGTAATGGCTAAGTATAAATTTATTATCGTAATAACTGCCTTAGGTCTTTTTACCGCCGCCGGCAGTGCAATGGCGCAGTCTGTTACAGAAAAAGGGCTTAAAGACTATTACAAAGATTATTTCCCAATAGGGGTAGCAGTTTCGCCGGGGGCTTTGAAAGATTCGGCCGAACAAAGATTGATTCTGCAACAGTTTAACAGCCTGACACCGGAGAACGCTATGAAAATGGGACCCATCCATCCACAGGAAAACAGGTATAACTGGAAAGATGCCGATGCTATAGTTGATTTTGCCCAGGCACATCATTTGCGCGTACGCGGACATAATTTGTGCTGGCACACACAGACACCCGATTGGATTTTTCGCGATAAGGATGATAAACTGGTGAGCAAGGAAATTTTATTGCAGCGGTTAAAAGATCATATTCATACTGTCGTGAATCGTTATAAGGGAAAGATATATGCCTGGGATGTTGTAAACGAGGCGGTATCTGACAACAATGATCAATTGCTGCGAAATTCTTTGTGGTACCAGATCTGTGGTGAAGATTTTATTTTCAAAGCTTTTCAGTACGCACATGAAGCCGACCCCAAGGCTGTACTGTTTTATAATGATTACGGCACCGAGCAACCTGCCAAACGCGAGCGTATTTATCAGCTGCTTAAAAAGATGGTCGGCGCCGGTATTCCTGTTAATGCAGTAGGTTTGCAGGGACACTGGTCTGTGAATGATCCATCGCAAGAAAACTTGATTACAACTATTAAACGTTTTGCATCACTCGGTTTAAAGGTACAGATCACCGAATTAGATATTTCTGTTTATCAGAATGATAAAGATATTGACGATAGTGATCTGATAACTGAACGCTTGCAAAAACAGGCAGAGCAATATGCCAAAGTGTTTAAGGTGTTTCGCGACTATAAGCAGTATATAACCGGCGTTACCTTCTGGAATGTATCAGACCGGCATACGTGGCTGGACAATTTCCCCGTGCGTGGTCGCAAAAACTATCCCTTATTATTTGATCAAAACTTACAGCCCAAAAAAGCTTATTGGGGCGTGGTAAATTTCAAGTAGCGATCTGTTTCACACGCTGTGTCGAGGTCCTGACAATTACCTGTGGTTTTATGCTGATGGTTTCTGTTGATACCGCTGTTTCGGCTTTATCATTCAATCCATCAAAATAAGTCCTGGCAATGGTTTTACCCATGTCCACTCCGTATTGGTCTATGGTAGTCAGCGATGGGCTGGTGATTCGGGTAAAGGTTTCATTTGAATAGCCACAGATACCTAACTGCTCCGGTACTTTAATATTCAGATCATTAGCAACCTCCAACACGCCCAAAGCCAGGAAGTCATCCCGCGAGGCGAAAATAGCGTCGGGTGGATTGGGTAAAGTAAGCAGCCGGCGGATCAGCTCAGCATCATGCTCATTATTGCTGCCGGCGTCCAGTATCAGTTCATCAGCAACTGAAATTTTATTGGCTCGCAGCGCTTTCAGGTATCCCGCTTTTCTATCCCTGAAAATGTCCAGGTTTTGCGGACCGGCAAGTAAAGCGATTCTTTTATATCCGGCGTTAATTAAATGCTCAACTGCCTCGCGCGAGGCTTCCTCATTATTGTTAACCACCTTCAGTGATTCAATATCTTCAACTACACGGTCAAACTGAATTAGCTGGATATGATGGTCGATGACGTTTTGTAAATGGGTATAATCGTCGCCCTCGGCAGATACAGATATCACGATACAATCTACATGCTGATTAATCAATGTATTTACGCATTTGATCTCTTTTTCATGCGACTCGTTTGACTGGCAGATGATCAGGTTGTAATTTTTTTCGTTAGTGATGCCTTCTATACCGGCAATGACGTTTGCGAAGAAACTTTGATTGATTCTTGGCACTACAATACCAATGGTTTGCGATTTGCCCTTGCGCAGGTTTGAGGCCAGACTGTTGGCGCGATAATTCATCTCGCGCGCCTTGGCTATCACCAGTTTACGGGTTGCTTCGTTAATGCGCGAGTTGTTATTTAACGAGCGTGACACAGTCGAGGCAGTTAAATTGAGCGCCCGTGCAATGTCGTAAATCGTTACTCTTTTCTTCCTTAGGTCCATTTAAAAGTAATGATACTTAAAAAAAATACAAATTTATTTGGCAATCGATTGCACAAATCAAAAAATAAATCTAATTTCGGCCAATAGCTTATCTTGGTGCACCAAAATAATAAACCTGATAAATTAGATCACTTCAACCCGGCTGTTATCGCATTAATGACTACCGGTTTATCATCACAACACAAACTTAAATTATGAAAGTAATACAAGGCGAAACAGAATTTTTTAAAGGCATTGGCCAAATCAAATACGAAGGTTTAGAGTCTGATAATCCGTTAGCTTTCCGTTGGTATGATGCCGACAGGGTAGTGGCAGGTAAACCGATGAAAGACCATTTGCGCTTTGCCGGTGCTTACTGGCACTCGTTTGTAGGTAACGGCGCCGACCCTTTTGGTGAGCCGACGCACATTTTTGAATGGAACAAAAAGTCAGATCCGGTTGAGCGAGCCAAAGATAAAATGGACGCGGCATTTGAGTTCCTGACTAAAATGAACCTGCCATTTTATTGTTTCCATGATGTCGACGTAGTTGATTATGGTAATGACATTGTAGAAAATGAGCGCCGTCTGGCTGCCCTGGTTGATTATGCCAAACAAAAACAAGCCGAAAGCGGCGTGAAGCTGCTTTGGGGCACTGCTAACCTGTTCTCACACCGCAGGTACATGAATGGTGCTGCTACCAATCCTGATTTTCATGTGCTGACGCATGGCGCAGCACAGGTTAAGGCTGCTTTGGATGCGACCATTGCGTTAGGCGGCCAGAATTATGTTTTCTGGGGTGGACGTGAAGGTTACATGACCTTACTGAATACCGACATGAAACGCGAGCAGGAACATTTTGCTAAATTCTTGCACGCTGCTAAAGATTATGCCCGCAAACAAGGTTTTAAAGGCACGTTCTTTATCGAGCCAAAACCATGCGAGCCAACCAAGCATCAATATGATTATGATGCAGCCACCGTGTACGGTTTCTTGCAGAAATATGATCTGCTGAGCGATTTTAAACTGAACATCGAAGTTAACCATGCTACTTTAGCGGGTCATACCTTCCAGCACGAGCTGCAGGTTGCCGCTGATACCGGCTTGTTAGGTTCCATCGATGCTAACCGGGGTGATGTGCAAAACGGTTGGGATACCGATCAGTTCCCGACGGATATTAACGAATTGACAGAAGCGATGCTGGTGATTTTAGAAGCCGGCGGTTTCCAGGGCGGCGGCATTAACTTCGACGCTAAGATACGCCGTAATTCTACCGATCCGGCTGATTTATTCTATGCCCATGTGGGAGGTATGGATA
>DATCXS010000173.1:0-5006 GCA_036565645.1 Mucilaginibacter sp. | reverse complement strand
TCAAGAATTAAGACAATTTACAATGGCGAAGCACCTAAGGGTCCTTCGCCATTGTCATTTAGAGACAAAAACCATCAAATTTGTCATTTCGAACGTAGTGAGAAATCTTATACGCCATGTTACTGATCGCTCGTTCAAGATTTCTCACTACGTTCGAAATGACAGCAATGGTGAATAAATTATTCGCTATATGAAAATTCAAGACTGTTTCCGCATAGGCAGCGTATTAAAAACCAAAGGGCTGAAAGGCGAAATGCAACTTTACCTTGATTTCGACGGACTGGAGGATGTCGATTTTGACGCTATTTTTATAGAAATAGCCGGTAAGCTCGCGCCGTTTTTTGTGGAGTCTGTCAAATATAGAAATGACAACCAGGCTTATTTATACCTGGAGGATGTAGATACTATTGAGAAAGCTGCCGCATTAGTTAAAAAGGACATTTATCTGCCTAATAAACTTAAACCCAAAAAGAAGAAGAAAGAATTTACGCTGCGCGATCTTAAAGGCTTCACCGCGATAGATGAGAACGAAGGCGAGCTGGGCGAAATAAGTGATATTCACGAATACCCGCAGCAATTAGTAGCAACGGTTACTTACAAGGGCTGCGAAGTGCTTTTCCCGCTTAACGAGGAGATCATTACCGGCATAGATGTGGTTAAGGAGATATTACACGTTGATTTGCCGGAGGGGTTGCTGGAAATTTATCTGGATTAGGCATCCTCTCTATATTTTTGTCAAAATACTTGAAATTTGTAAAGTTTATTTTACATTTGGTAAACCAAACTTTACAAATTATGAAAACTCGCTTTTTATTCTCGCACAAGCTTCGCTTAGTTGGGACATTATTATTGACCACTGCTGCCATTCTGTGTATTATCGACTTCTACAAAACCGGCGGAATCTTTTTTTCGACGCCGATGTCAATCAAATTTAACACCCTGTCGAAGGAAGATTGGTTCGGTCTGATCTATAACGGCATATTGCAGGTAAGCATGGTATTGAGTTTGCTGTTTATCGGTTTTTCAAAAGAAAAAGTTGAGGACGAGCAAATTGCCCAGCTAAGGCTCGATTCGTTACAATGGGCTATTTATTTCAACTATGCGTTGTTTATATTGTGCATCATATTTATCTATGGCTTCTCATTTTTTAGCGTTTTGGTGTATAACGTTATCACTCCGCTAATTTTCTTTATCATCCGCTTTCGCTGGAAAATTTACTCGCTTAATCGTTCACTTAAGGCTGACGTTGCATGAAAAACACCCTCCGCGTAGAGCGTGCCATCAAAAACATAACCCAGGGCGAACTTGCCGAATTGATCGGTGTATCGCGCCAAACTATTAATGCTATCGAGAGTAACCGCTATGTGCCATCAACGGTACTGGCGTTAAAAATTGCCCGGGTTTTCGGTAAACCGGTCGAAGAAATATTTATTTTGGGTGACGAGGATTAAAGGAGAGAGTCAAGAGCCAAGAATCAAGATTTTTTAATTTGCATTCAATCTTGATTCTTGGCTCTTGATTCTTGACTCTAACAAAAACCCTATCTTTACCCCATGCGTTTTGATATCATCACGGTATTACCCGGTTTGCTGGAAAGCCCGTTTGCCCACTCTATTTTGCAGCGTGCGCAAAAGAAGGGCCTGGCCGAAATACACGTACACAACCTGCGCGACTACGCCCCAGGTAAGCAAAAGAGTGTCGACGATTACCCCTATGGCGGCGGCAGCGGCATGGTCATGACCATTGAACCATTTGCCAAATGCATTGAGGCGCTAAAAGCCGAACGTTATTATGACGACGTGATCTTTATGTCGCCGGATGGTGAGACGCTTAACCAGGCCATGGCCAACCAGTTATCGGTAAAAAAGAACTTCATTATTCTGTGCGGCCATTACAAGGGTATTGATCAGCGCATACGCGATGTTTTTGTTACGCGAGAGATATCTGTGGGCGATTATGTGCTATCGGGCGGTGAGCTGCCTGCAGCTATTGTGGTTGATGCTGTAGTTAGGTTAATCCCCGGTGTATTGTCTGACGAAACTTCGGCGCTGTCTGACTCCTTTCAGGATGGACTATTGGATGCGCCGGTTTATACCCGCCCTGCCGACTGGAACGGCCATAAAGTTCCGGACATTTTATTGAGCGGCAACACGCCCGAGATTGAAAAATGGCGTTTTGAGCAGGCTGTGGAGCGCACCAGACAACGCCGGCCCGATTTGTTGGAGTAGGAGACGCGATGCATCGCGTCTTATACGGTTACTATATATGGTCAAAAGACGCGAAGCTCGCGTCTACCATGTCATTCCAACACATTTTTGTTAATAAAAAACTAAATGTTGAAATTTTTAAATTCGCCTTTTTAAATTCAAAAATATTCCCTATAATTGCAATCCGATTTTTACGGGTTAAAAATCGCATTTAGAGCTTAAAATCATGGATTTAGTAAAATTTGTAGAAGAGCAAACAGTAAAGGTTAACCAGTTTCCGTCTTTCAAAGCGGGCGATACTGTAAGCGTACATTATAAAATCAGAGAAGGTAACAAGGAACGTATCCAGGTTTACCAGGGCGTGGTTATCCAACGCAACAGTACAGGTGTTTCTGAAACATTTACTGTACGTAAAGTTTCAAACGGGATAGGTGTTGAGCGTATTTTCCCCGCTAACTCACCAAACATTGATAAAGTAGAAGTAAACAGCCACGGTAAAGTACGTCGCTCTAAACTTTATTACCTGCGTGCCCTTACCGGTAAAGCAGCTCGTATCAAATCAAAAAGAGTGTAACTACTATCATACTTTTAAAAACCTTCCTGCGCAATCAGGAAGGTTTTTTTTTGCCTTACAGTTTAGTAAGTTTTAAGTATAATTGTAGTTAAAGCAAGCCCATCCTTAGTATTTATTTTTTTTTATAGCTTAATTTTCTATTTTTGATATAGTTGATTTCATAAATCATTCATTTTCAAATCAAAAACCAATACTTATTAACTTAACTTATTGACAATAAACTTTAATCTAAAATAACAGCATGTTAGTTACGCAAACCTTTTCCAGTTTAATTGAAAATAATAATTCTTCATTAAATAATACATCTTCTGACCTGTTAAACGGACTGAAGGTGTTTCATAATAACCAATGGTATATTTGTGGTAACCTGGCTTTAAATGAGGGACTTGCTCCGCATAAACTATTAAACTCTTCGCCAGAGGATCTGGATTACCAGTTGTTGGTTAAAGCTGCCATGTTACTGGTTACAGAGGATGTTGAACAACCCGTTACTATTACCACAGGCTTTCCTTATGCTACTTACCGTATTTATAAAGAAGCGGCTATTGAGCAATTGAAAAAGAGCCACATTGTTGAGTATGATGCCGCAACTTTTGGCGGGAACGGTAAAAGAACGTCAATACTTGATGTAAAAAACGTTGACGTCATCCCTGAAATTGTGGGTTGCTCTATTGCCTTGCGTAAAGGCGAGGAAGCCGCCAAAGGCAATTTCTTTATACTAAGCTGCGGCTTTGGCACGTTTGAATCTGTATTAAGCATGGACTCGGGCGTGGTTGAACAAAGTATGGTTAGTACACACGGCTTGCGTTACGCCATTAACTACATGATTAATGAGCTGCAAAAAAGCCATTACCTGGAATTGCGCACAGCCAACACCTTAGACGATGCTTTCCAGAAAGGATACCTGTACATCAACAAAAAGAATATCGATGTCAGAGAAATCCGTAAAAATGCTTTGAGAGCATACTATAATGAGGTAATCTCACCAAATTTAAGAAACGTTATCACCGATAAAAACCTGATGAAAACCAACAAGGTTTATCTGTGTGGTGGCGGCATGTACTACCAGGACCTGGTTGATTGCTTTAAAGCCGAATTTGACGAAATTGTCCAATTAGAGGTAGTAAGCGACCCGGCAACCTTAGCAAGTAAGGGCTATGCGCTCAACTCATTACGCGTTTCGGGCGGATTAGAGAAATCATCGCTTGGTATCGATATCGGTAACGCAACTACTGTTGCGACCCGTTTCGGCAACGACTAAATAAACACAGTACTAATATCCATGTTAAGCATCTTTAAAAAAGAAACACCAATAGTAAATGAACCCGCAAGTAATCTCAAAGACCTGGCACATGATGGTCATAATTACTTTTCGGATGAATTAATTCTGTTAGATGAAACGCTTTCAGGCAACCTGTTTTGTGCCGAAAAAGTGCTGATTGAACAGCATGGAATACTTAAAGGAAATATAACGTCAAAAACCTGCCTGGTTACCGGGCTGGTTAATGGCAACATCCTCGCGCTTGATTTACTGGACATCAAGGCTACGGCTATTGTCAGAGGTAATATCCAGTCGGCCAAAGTAAATATCGAGCCCGGGGCGGTTATTAATGGCTATATAACCGTTGGCGAAGATATTGAGGCCCTTACCGAGCAATGGAACAAAACCAAATTCTCAACCGACCAGCATCTTACTGTCAAACCAAGTAGAGAACTATCGATCGTCGATAGTTCATCGCCAGCTGCTCCGATTACGACAGAACAGAAAGCCGATGAATTGACCGATGAACAGCCCATTTCTACAAGCCGCGAGACACCTGTAGTTGAATTAAAATCACCAGTTGAAGCGGTGACAGCGGCAGATCCCAAGCAAGAGCCGGAAGCCGCGGAAAAGCCCGTTGCCAAATCGTTAGCTGCAGCCGCGCTGCCAAAAAAAGAGGAGCCGGTTAATAACCAGCGTTGGTGGTAATCTTCCCGTTAGGATAGACATAAAAAAGAGGCCGATGTAAAGAATTACATCGGCCTTTTCATTTAATATTTAAGCAGATTAAGCAGGCAGCTCAGCCAGTACCGTGCGGCCGCCTTTAACAACTTCGCCTATTTCTACATTTATCTTTGAACCCAACGGCAGGAACACATCAACGCGCGAACCAAACTTAATAAAGCCAAACTGATCGCCTTGCTTAACTTTATCGCCTTCTTTTATATACCAAACTATACGGCGG
>DATCXS010000197.1:0-6715 GCA_036565645.1 Mucilaginibacter sp. | reverse complement strand
ATCTTTATCACGGTTTGATACCTGGCGGCAAATGGTGTCGTTGGCATTCAGTTCATAACCACGGGCAGTCAGTTCATCCTTCACCTGGTAAAATTTTTCCATGCTTTTGGTAGTCTGGCTGTATAGCGTGATGTTTTTTGGTAGTTCGACGTTGTCAAGCTCGGCTATATCCTGAAACACCAGGGCATCATTATTGGTCTGGCCTTGCAGGCCAATAACTTCGGCATGGCCATGTTTGCCAAAGATCAGGATCTTCTCTTTAGCGTCATACGAAGTTTTGATGCGATTTTGAAGTTTTAAAACTACCGGGCATGATGCATCAATTAAGGTGATATTATTCTCGAGTGCAGTACGGTACGTTTCGGGAGCTTCACCATGTGCGCGGATCAGCACTTTTTCGTTGTGCAGATCTTTTAACTGATCGTGGTTGATAATGCGCAGGCCCAGGTTTTTCAATCGCTCAACCTCTTCGTCGTTATGGACAATATCGCCCAGGCAATACAGGTAGCCGTCCTCATTCAGAATATCCTCGGCCATGTCAATAGCATAGATCACTCCGAAACAGAATCCCGAATCCTTATCTATCGTAACCTTTAACTGATATGCTCCCATTACCTTACAAATTTACAGCATTAGGTTGATTTTATTGCAGCGCCGCAAAAAATATAAATTGACATACCAGCAATGACGGTGCCACCATGCTCTGCTTTTTAAACCTAAACAGCTCAAAAACGAAAAGCAATATAACACTGACTATAAACCAGCAGCAGTAGTTTTGTATCAGCATGTCTTTGTTGAGCCAATGCCAATAATCTAACCGGTTAGCTACAGGCTCTATCAAAACATCGAGTATAACCAGTAACAATGATCCACAAAACACACGCGCCACCATCGAATTGATTGGTAGTTTCCGCATAGATACCCCCGTGGCATAAATAAGTATAAACCAGTTGAACCCCATAATTACCGGCACTTGCTTAATGCTAGGGCCCAAGGTATGCCCGTAATAGTATGCGCCAAATAACAGGCTGGTATGCACTCCAATATATTCAATTAGCCAGCCCGCCAGCACGATGGTGAAAAAAAAATAGAAAAATTTCAAGTTTAGCTCATCATGGTTAATAAACAAAATGAAAGTCATGAGTATTAAATGAAACGGCACCAACAGTATGAAATAAGGTTTAGTTGGTAAAAAGTATAAGCCTATTAATCCCGTTAAATGAAATATTACTACAATCCGGATGGCATTTAACCCACGCTTGTGCAGCGCACGCAGAGAATGAAATGATTTTATATCTTTCGGCCTTTCCATATCATGGTTTTAGTCAGATGCCTTTGTATGGCTAAAAATGCCACCAAAGTTAAACTAAACATTTGTGCCGGATGCAGCACAATATTATACCACGCATTTTGACCTGCTGATAATGAAATCATGGCCCTGGTTAAAGTAATTAAGCCGACAATAAACAATATTAACTGCAGATTAAGTGTCATGATAATTATCATTGGGCCAACAATAATTAATACAATATAAATTAAAAACCAGATAATACTATAATTAAATGCAGCCAGAAAATTTTTGCTGAATCCGTTGATGGCATCCTCATATCCTTTATACATGCGACAACTGATCATGCCATTGGCCATAAGCGCCTCGCCGTTGTATTTATTGGCCTTTACCTGGCGCATAATCTCAACATCTTCTACTACTTTGTCTTTTACCAGCTTGTGCCACTGGCATTTGCGATAGGTCTCTGCTTCAAACAGCATAAATTGGCCGCTGGCAGCGGCTACCGTATAATTTTTTACCAGGTAAACCAGCCTTAACGGTAACAGGTTGAGTAAAATATAATGCATTAACGGAACCACCAAATGCTCGCCGATGGTGTTCATTTGTTGATTAGCAAACAGGCTGAGCAGGGATAGCTTATTGGCATACATGCGATGAATGGTGCTGTTAATCAAACCAATGCTCATTTTCTCATCAGCATCAACAAACAGGAAAAAATTGCCTTGTGCCTCCTCGGCCAGTTGATGGCAGGCATAGTTTTTACCCAACCAGCCATGTGGTAATTTCTTACCTTTTATTACCCTGAATTGCGGATGCCGGGCCGCGTAATCGGCGCAAATACGATAGGTGGTATCGCTCGACTCATCATCCAAAATCAGCACCTCATAATTCTGATAATCTTGCTGGCGGATAGATTCTAAAAGCATCAAAATGTTCGCGGCCTCGTTACGGACAGGAATAAGGATAGAAACCAGGTCTGGATAAAAACGATTTACCCGGCGCAGTTTAGGGTCAGACAGAAAATTGAACAGCGTAACCGCAAACCGCAGGATGATAAAAAAAAGTGTAACGGTAATGGCTATGATCACTATTTTGTTATTTGTAATTGTTGTTGCCGGGCCTGCGTATAATGCTGCTGATAAGCCTGCTGCAACGCATTGATGTCCTTAAAATCGGCACCATTTTCTGATTTCAAATGCACATTGGCAACCGGCTTCAAGTTATCAAAGTTCTCGATAAAAGTTGCAGCAAATATCAATTGACAATCGACAGCTTTTTTGATAATGTTCATCACCCCACGCTCAAATTTCACTTCTTCAATCATATTTGAATACAATTTACCTTGCGGGAAAATGAGCACCAGGTTATCAGGATCGCTCAACAATCCCGCAGCAAAATTGAGCGATTCAACAACATCCCTCGATTTACGATTTACCGAAAATGCCCCTACGTAGGTAAGGGGTGTCTCCTTCAATACAGTTTCTTCCAGGACCATGCCGTGAAAGTTTTTTTTAAAATATACGCGGTTAATATGATACAAGACAATGGCATCCCATGCGCTGAAATGATTGGCAATCAGCAGGATTGATTTACCCTCGTCAATCGTTATCGCGTTAAAATTTATTTGACTAAAATATCGTTTGGTTATCCAGCGTAAATAAAACTGTACACTGGTTTTAATAAAGATATTTTTGCGGGGACGGATCATCAATGTTTCACATTTAGCTGATCTTTTAATGCCTGCTGATGAAAGGCATTGATCTTAGCAGTCAGTTCTTTAAAAGTTACCTGCCCCGCCGTTCCGCAATCAAATAAGTGAAAAAACACGGATGGTTTCAGACTTTCAAAGTAATCGATCAGGGCGCATGAATACACAATTTGACAGGGGCCTTTGATGTTTTTGATCAGTAGCTCAATCCCTCTTTCAACAAGTATTTCGGTAGTATGATTAGATTCGAGCGCACCTTGGGGGAATACCACGACCAGGTTTTGCTTATCGTTAAGCAAATTCGCGGCGTATTGCAGAGATTTAATCATCTCGCGCGAGGTGCGGTTGATAGAAAAGCCACCGAATAAATTAAGAAGCATGCGTTTCTGTAAATGGTCTTCCTGCATCATGATGTATAGCTTGCGGTTAAGGTGCCAATAGGCCAGGTAATTTCCCCATAGTCCGTCCCACCAGCTAAAGTGATTGCATAACAGCAATATGGAATGCCCCTCTTTAGGCTCGAATGGCTGTACCACCAGGCGATTAAAATAGCGGCGCATCCTGAAACGCATATAATACGCAAACCAATTACTGAACAGTGCTACGCGGCGGGCAGGTATCATGATGCTAAACTAACTAAATATTCGTCTAATGCAGGCGTCACCAGCCAATGGCCCATCAGAACTTCATGCACTTGGGGGGTTTTTAACAGGTTGATAAAAGGCATGGCGGCCTTTTTGGTGAAAAGCTCATCATGTTTGCCAAATATCAACACACAAGACACATTATATTCATTAATAAGATGGGCCGTTTTCATGGCGTCGGGTACCAATAACCTGATCAGGTTTAAAGTATAATATACGTCAAGGCGTTTTTGTTCTGTATCCATTTCGCTGTAAGCAATCTGAAAAAGACTATCGTCAATAAAACGTATACGGCGCAACGTTTTCAGGATGGACGGAGCCAGCCATTTACTTTTAGTTACCCGGCGAAACAGGTATTTGCCCCAGCCGGTATTACGTAAAATATCAAAGCCTTTATAAACCGACAGCCCGTCGGGTGCCATTAAAATAACATCGTCAATCAGGTCTGGGTATTCTTCAACCAATATCAAAGCCAGGTTAGCACCTATGGAGTAACCCATTACCGAAAATCGCTGCCGGCCATATTGTTTAAACCATTGCTCAACATACTGCCTGACTAATGTTTTGGGCATTCCGGCAAGTATCTCTGCTTCGGTCCAGTTATGTAATTGACTATTGCCGTGGAAAAAATGATCAAAACCATAAACATGGTACTTTTTTAAAACAGATTGTTTAAGCACTTCAAATTGCTTACCGGTCATGCCATAACCATGAAAAGCCAGCAGGGGCTTCTGCCCTTCGCCATATTCATGAAAGTATGCTGTGCCCAATTCTTGGATCTGTATAAAGCCCATTGCGGCAATATTAATTATTTTGAATAAGATTTAACGGATAGCGGAGAAACACAGGCATGGTAGTCAACATTAAAATTTTAATGCAGCCAAAATCTTAGCTGTTGCGCCTATATTATCCTCTACATAACTCTTTGCTTTATAACCGGCATCGGCACAAAAAGATTGATCGTTTATTAAATTATTTGTGATAATTTTTAATGAGGCTCCATCATTCACGCTAAAGCCTGCCCCTGTTGTTATCAGATCGTGTGCTTCTTTAAACCGCAAATAGTTAGGGCCAAATACCACCGGTAAGCCAAAAGCAGCAGCCTCGAGCGTGTTATGTATGCCTGCTCCAAACCCTCCGCCTATGTAGGCAATATCGCCATATTGATAAAGCGACGACAGCATGCCAATATTATCGATGATCAGGATTTGAGTGCTGAGTGCTGAGTGCTGAGTGCTGAGCTGCGAATGTCTGACGTATGATTCTGTCGGTAACAAACTTATCAGATTATTGATCTTATCCTCACCAATTTCATGTGGGGCGATAATAAATTTCCACTCGGGATATTGGGTAGTTAATTTGGCAATGAGTTGCTCGTCCGCGGGCCAGGTGCTGCCTGCAATGAACACTTTATGCCCGGATTTAAATGCTGCAATTTGTGGTAAAGCGTTGGGGTTTTGTGCGTTGGCCCAAACCCGATCAAAACGGGTATCGCCGCTAATAGTTGTATTGGTGATGTTAACGGTTTGCAGTAGTTGTTTTGATTGCTCGTCCTGCACAAAAAAGTGAGTAACAAAGCTTAATATTTTACGGTGCAGGCTACCATACCATTTAAAAAACAGCTGCCCCGGCCTGAAAATGCCGGATATAATATAAAGCGGTACTTGCCGGCTATTTAGCTCGTTGAAAAAATGATACCAATATTCATACTTGGTAAATATGGCCGCAGTTGGGTTTACAGTATCAATAAACTTTCGTGCATTGGCTGCGGTATCTAAAGGCAGGTAATAAACAGCATCTGCCAGCAGCGTGTTTTTACGGATCTCATATCCCGAAGGAGAAAAAAAAGTGACAACAATTTTAGCTTCGGGCTGTTGTTTTCTTACTTGTTCTAAAACAGGGCGGCCCTGCTCAAACTCGCCCAATGAAGCAAAATGAAACCAAATGCTTTTTTCAAAATTGGTATAACTGCTGTTTTGCCGGCCCTTTATCCATAGCGCAGCTTTTTTGTTAAATGCCGAAAAAAGCAATATCAAAAGATAGTAAATACGCAGCCCTATGTTGTATAGCAATAACATTATTAATACGAAATGAGTATCTTCGCGGCGATAAATATAACAACATCTAAACAATTATATACGTGAAAATAGCTGTGGTAGGAACCGGATACGTTGGCTTGGTCACCGGCACTTGTTTGGCCGAAACCGGCAACCAGGTTATCTGTGTTGATATCAACGAAAAGAAGGTAAAAATGATGAAGGAGGGCAAGCTGCCTATTTATGAGCCGGGTCTTGAACTGCTTTTTACCCGTAATATAAATCAGGGCCGTTTACACTTTACAAGTAACCTGGCCGAGGCGCTTGAAGAATCGGCAATTATCTTCCTGGCACTTCCTACCCCGCCCGGAGGCGACGGCGCAGCCGATTTGAGCTATGTGCTTGGCGCAGCAAAAGATATAGCCAAACTGATTAAAGAATATAAAGTTATTGTAACCAAATCAACAGTGCCTGTAGGTACTGCCGATAAGATCACGGCTGTATTGCAGGAACATACTAACATTGAATATGCGGTAGTATCAAACCCTGAATTTTTACGTGAGGGCGTTGCTGTCGAGGATTTTATGAAGCCCGACCGCATTGTCATAGGTACGCTGGATGAGCGCGCACGCAAATTAATGGGCGAATTGTATGCTCCTTATGTGCGACAGGGTAACCCGATTATTTATATGGATCAGCGCTCGTCCGAACTAACTAAATATGCGGCTAACTCTTTCCTGGCTACCAAAATTTCGTTCATGAATGAAATTGCTAACCTGTGCGAACTGGTGGGGGCCGACGTAGATATGGTGAGACGAGGCATTGGTGCCGACGACCGTATAGGCAGACGCTTTCTGTTCTCTGGTATAGGTTATGGCGGCAGCTGTTTCCCTAAGGATGTGCAGGCGCTGGCAAAATCGGCCAAAGAAAACAAATACGACTTTAAAATATTAAATGCCGTGATGGATGTTAATGACACCCAGCGCACAATATTGGTTCAAAAGATTAAGAATTATTATAAAGGCAATTTAAAAGG
>DATCXS010000013.1:0-2753 GCA_036565645.1 Mucilaginibacter sp. | reverse complement strand
GCAGGCTCGCTCCCACCGTGAAGTCGACGTCGCCCGGCAAGGGCGCGAGGTTACGTGCCTCGACCGCCGCGTACTCGGCCAGGGTGCCGTCGCGAGTCCAGTCGGTGAGGCCGAACACTCGCTGTCCCACCGAGAGTCCCGTCGTGCCATAGCCGAGGGCGGTGACCACTCCGGCCAGCTCGTGCCCAGGGATCGACGGTGTTCGATCACGGTCGAGGCGATCGGCCCAGGTCGAGGGCCACTCAAGCTCAGTCGCGACGAATCCCGACGCATGAATCTGAACGACGACATCGTTTATCGCTGCCTGCGGCTCGGGCCGCTCCACCAGTTTCATTCCGGCTTTTCCCTCAGCCTGATCCGTTACAATGATCGCGTTCATAGCACACCTCCCTTTTTAGTCATCAGTAAACAACCACTTAATACAGTGATGTTGCCGTACAGTACTGTTTTCAATCTTGTTTTCAACATGATTTTAATATTTAATGGTGGGATAAAATTAACGCTTAATTTGAATCTTTTTGCGGTTCAATTTAAATATATCAGGCGTTCAATTATGATTAAAGATTCTTGAGATTTTATTTAAAAAGACGGACATTATAGTCTTTCTAAGTAAAAGATAAAGCACATTTTCTGTGATATAATTTTTAATAAATGGGCAGAAATAAAACAAAAAGCCTTTAAATCATAGATTTAAAGGCTTTTTGATGCTGTTGGTATCGTCGGGATGGCAGGATGACCCACTCATATATCAATCGGTTATGTATCTACTTCAGTATCATAATCACGAATAGGCTAAACTAAATTTTGCTCCTAATTCATTTGTTTTGACGCTGTAAATAGTTAAGAACGTTATGCTCTATATAAGTAAGCAAGCATTTTACAAAACCCTCAGTTATTTTTTACAATTATGGAAATAACTGTACAATGGCTGGCAAGTAGTCAGTAAACCAAGTCGGTAAATCCTTCCGTTGAATATGAAACTCAACTTGGTGCAAGACGGTTTTAAATAAGATGCGGTGGTTGATTTCCGATGTATCTACGATGGTGAGGTCATCTATAAGTGGATAATAAATATTTAGTTTTTCAAGATTACCATAAAAATTATTATTGAGCGTCTGCGGGTCTACATAATGTCCCCCCTCGGTTACCCTTTCTGTGACACGAAATTGCGATAGCTCTGGATTTTCCAATCCAAAAAAGATCAGATGCAGCCGGTAGCCTGCTTCTTTAAAGGCTTTTGGTTTTTCCCAAGTAGCGTCATTGGTAAAATGGCCTTCATAAACATAGTGATCAAGGTTAACTAATGCTCGGCTGGTCTGTTTTTCGAACAAGTCTACCACATATTCCAATGCATCCTTTCGCGCATATTTTGCTGATTTGGTGATAGCTGGAAATAGTTCACCAAGTTTCCTGATATACAGCAAATCACCATCAAAAACTGTATAATGATGTAAAATTTCTTCGGGAAGATAACCCGGCCCAACTGTGGATTTTCCGGCGCCGTTTGAACCCGTAATGATGTACAGGCTGGGCATACTAAAACAGGTTTAGCTCGCGGCGGATAACCTGTGCCTGGCCAGTGGTCAATTCTTCAACAATAGTAAATGACTTTAAATTTGGCGCAACAGTAACGATCTTAATGGAATGATCGGGATATTCCAAATAACTTTGATTTTTAGGTAATTTGTTCGACCATATCAAGAAAGGCTTACCGTTATCCAGCTTTTGCCTTCTTAAACGCCTTACAACCGTACTGCTGATCGCTTTTAATTCTTCAATAGTACCCATTTCCTTACCTTTTCTGTTGTTCAAATATATTGATTTTTACTTATATATTTTACCTGCAAGTAATTTGAAGCTATATTTTTTAACTTCTTAACACACAAAATCAGATAAATTTAATTACCCTTTTATGGTAAGCCTAATAGATACACGGGCAGTGCTATCGCTGCTTTTGAAATAATCTACTATCTCTTTTAGTGTTGCCATAAACCCTTACTAAACATTTACTAAACAATACAACACAAAAGTACATAAAAGTGTGTACCGAGCAAACAAGCAGAAAGGGCCAGGGCATAAAAAAAGCCGTTCTGTGAGTTCAGAACGGCTTTGGTATCGTCGGGATGGCAGGATTCGAACCTGCGGCCTCCACATCCCAAATGTGGCGCGATACCGGGCTACGCTACATCCCGAAAGGGAACGCAAAGGTAAGATTTAAAAACGCTGTTGCAAATATTTTATAAAAGATTTCCTACTTTTTTTCCGGGTGCCTCAAAATCAAACAAATACATTTTCACACAACATGTATATGCCAGTTGAAACAATCTATTGTGCAACAATGATATGACATATTAAGCAACATTTATATGACAATATGATATTGATTAAACTTCGCCGTAATTTCGCAGTCAACCGATCTTAATAGGAAAACATTATGAAAAAGATTGCTTTAATATCATTTTCCGCAGTGATGGCTGTTAGTCAGCTACATGCGCAAGATCAATTAAAAAAAGTACAAGAGGGCAGCGTTTGGGCAGCGCCCGGTACTAAAGTTGACGGCGATTTATCAGAATGGAAGAATAATTTCCAGGCTTACAATAAAGCCGTTAAGCTATACTACACTTTGGCCAACGATGATAAATATCTTTACCTGGTAGCTAAATCTACCGATGCTACCAATATTGCTAAAATCCAGGCTGGTGGTATTAATATCATTATCAACCCAGCCGATAAAAAAAATGATAAGAATGCGT
>DATCXS010000021.1:0-2296 GCA_036565645.1 Mucilaginibacter sp. | reverse complement strand
GCTTTTTCATATTGTTCAAGGGTTAGTTCGCCCTTTTTGTATCTGGCGCGTAATTGCCGGATATCGTCAGTTTGGGGGAACGAACCGATTGTTGTCGTCGGGAATGCCGGTAAATTAAAGCGTTCACGGTGCAGCTGCTGCCGTACGGGGAATGCACTTTTGCGGGTAATATATTCTTTCGTGATGGCGGCCACTCTGTCTTTTACCGCTTGTTTGTGTGCTTTTTGTGATGAACGCCTGCTGGCAATGGCTTTTTTATTGGCTTGCAGCAATTGATGGTTTCCTTCGGCTATCTCCTTTAATTCGGCTATTTCATTCAGCTTCTGTTTGGCAAATGCCATCCAGTTTTTAATCTCCGGATCAATGGTCGTTTCCAGGTCAAGGTCTATCGGACTATGAAGCAGTGAACAAGATGGCGCAATGATAACGCGGTCAATACCTAATTTTTCAACGGCCTTGTTAATCAATTGCAATGATTTTTCATAATCGTTCTTCCAAACGTTCCGACCATCAACTACACCTACAGAAAGCTGAAGGTGATCAGGAATTAGCTCTAACACTTTATCCAATTGTTCAGGCGCGCGCGCCAGGTCTATATGCAGCGCAGCAACCGGCAGATTTACGGCCAATTGTGTATTGTCCAGCAAGGCTTCAAAATAGGTGGCTACCAGTAATTTAACGCCGCTTACACGATTGGCAATAGCGCGATAAGCAAACTCAAAGGCTTCTTTGTCTTTTTTAGAAAGATCAAGCGCCAGGCAAGGCTCGTCTAACTGTATCCAGGTAGCGCCTTGTTGTTTAAGGCGATTGATGATCTCTACATATACAGGCACCAACTGTTTAATTAGGTCGATCCGTTCAAAACCTTCTTCTTTTTCTTTACCCAGCAACAGATAGCTTACCGGGCCGATTAAAACAGGCTTGGCTTTTTCACCCAATAATTGCCTGGCGGTTTCATACTCGCCAAAGACTTTTTCTGAGGATAATTTGAACGCTTGCTTAGCCGTAAATTCAGGTACTATATAGTGGTAGTTGGTATCCAGCCATTTGGTCATTTCCATAGCGGTGATGTCCAGGCCGTCTTTTTGATAGCCACGGGCCATCGCAAAGTACAGGTCTGTCTCCTGATTGCCTTTTACTTGCGAAACTGGTGCATAACGTTGCGGAATAACACCAAGCAATAAGCTCATATCAAGTACCTGATCATAAAAGCTAAAATCATTACACGGAATAAGGTCAATATCTGCGTCCAGTTGCGTTTGCCAGTTTTCTTGCTTGATTTTATTGGCAACCTGATTTAATTCATTCAGATCTATTTTGCCTGCCCAATATTGTTCGCAGGCTTTTTTGAGTTGTCTTTGGCTGCCAATGCGCGGGTAGCCCAGGTTTTGCGTTAACATTGTTTGTGTGTTTTTTCTGAACAAATTTATAAATAAAGATTTATACACTTTATTATATTATTTTTTCAGTATAAAAATCTATATTTATGCGTTTATCAGGTAATTAATCTACCAAAGCATTGAAATTGCAAGCTTAAAAGAAAATTATTCTATGAATGAGTTGGATGAGATCGACATTAAATTATTGAAACTATTAGGAGAGGATTCTAATGTCACTACCAAAGACCTGTCTGCCAAAGTTAACCTGTCACCGTCGCCGGTATTTGAAAGGGTGAAAAGACTGGAGGCCGGTGGATATATCAAAAAATATATCGCCCTTATAGATGCCGAAAAGCTAAATTATGGATTGATAGTGTTTTGCAACATCAGGCTTAAACAACATGACAAAAGCATTGGCCATGAATTTGTAACCGACATTATGCGGCTGAATGAAGTGGTTGAATGCTACAATATTTCTGGCGATTACGACTTTTTACTAAAGGTATATGCCAGGGATATGAAGCACTACCAGGATTTTGTATTTAATAAACTGGGGTCGGTAAAAAGTATCGGAAGCACGCATAGCACATTTGTGATGTGCGAGAACAAGAACTCTTATAATATTAATATTTAAGCCGTCAAGCTATTAGTGTTAGCTTGAAAAAGGTTAAAAATACGAGTTGCTGCAAACAGTATACTTTACTTTTTGACGTCTGAACTGGTTTTGTCATTTGAAAAAGAGGGCAGGTTCCAATGGTAATGGAGCGCTAATATCCGTAATGTAAAACACGCGATCAAGGCGATGATTGCCAACCAATCACTCGTTAGCCATTTTAAATAATTCCCTAAAGCCACAATTAAAGCACCGATTAGAGCCGCGGACGCGTAAATTTCCTTTTCCAGAATAACCGGCACCC
>DATCXS010000027.1:0-7440 GCA_036565645.1 Mucilaginibacter sp. | reverse complement strand
CGCAAGCCTGCATGGCATAACCCACCATCCGCGAGGAGCCTTTTGTACCCAGGTAATTGGCAATTGCCCCGTATGAAGTAACGCGGCCAACAGGTATTTGCCGGGCGACATCGTATACGTTATCATAAAAATTATAATCGGGCATATCGGCTATTATTGAAATGAGAATTTAAGATAATTGATGTTCTTATTATCTGCTAAATATTTCCTTTCGTAATAAGTTTTGATAGACAGCACCTCGTCAGCAAACTCCGAATGATACAGATCAGCGGTGTTAACATGCTCTTTGAGGTTAAATTCGCGGATCTTTTCGGCAGTGTAGGTATAAAGGCCATCGTTATCTGTTTTCAAATTCATAAAGCCACCCGGCCTTAAAACCTCTTTGTATTTTTCTAAAAAGCGCGGCGACGTCAATCGTTTTTTTTCACGGCTTAACTGTGGCTGCGGGTCGGGGAAAGTGATCCAGATCTCATCCACTTCGCCCGGTGCAAAATAATCAAGCAGGTTTTCAATTTGTATCCGCAAAAAGGCAACGTTGTTTACCCCCTCTTCCAGCGCGGTTTTGGCGCCCCGCCAAATACGGTTGCCCTTATAATCGATACCGATAAAATTCTTAGCCGGAAAAAGCCTGGCCAGGTTCACGGTATATTCTCCCTTGCCACACGCCAACTCTAAAACCACCGGATTATCATTCTTAAAAAAATCTTTGCTCCATTGGCCCTTGTAAGGCTTCCCTTCGTCCAGTTGTAAAACATTGTCGAAGGTTTCTATCTCGGCAAAACGTCTTAGTTTGTCTTTTCCCATAGCCCCCTCTAAATCTCCCCCGGTAGGGGAGACTTTGTATCTTGTTTATTGTTAAAATTATAATAAAGCCCTTCCTTCCGGGGAAGGTTGGGAGGGGCCGTTACTTTATCCCGTAATGGTCGGCCATCAAGCTTTCAAACAAACCGCCGGGCAACACTTTCTTTAAAGTAACGGCAATGGTTTGGCCAATAGCACCTACCAGGTATTGGTGAGCCGGGTTGCTTTTGCCTACTATTTTAACCAGTTGCCTGCCGATAGCAATCGGGTCGGCACCGGCATTCTCGTCTTTTTCTATACTTGCTATCGCGATATCGTAATTAGCTTTTAGTTTCTCATTATCAACGGTAAACGGAATTTTTTCGCGGCTGCCGGTAAACTCGGTTTTGAAATCGCCGGGGTTAATGGTGGTAATTTTAATGCCTGTTTTGCGCAGTTCCATACGTAAACTTTCAGAATAACCCTCAACTGCATATTTCGATGCTACATACATGCTTTGATATGGCAAACCAAACAAACCGGCCAACGAGCTGATGTTAATCACTATACCACTGTTGTTTTTCAGCATTTCAGGAATTACAGCACTGCACATACGCACTACACCAAAAAAGTTAACCTCAAATTGTTGTTTGGCTTTATCAACCGGCATAGCATAAGCGGGGCCTGCAATACCGTTACCGGCATTGTTTACCAATACGTCAATACGGCCTTCGGTTTGAATAATTTTAGCAACAGCAGCCCTGGCAGATTCATCGTTGGTTACGTCCAGTTCAATCAGATTAAACGGCACGTTTACTTTTTTTGCAAGATTACGTGTGGTGCCATAAACAGTGTGTCCGGCCTCATGTAAAGCGGTGGCACTGGCCAGACCTATACCCGATGAAGCTCCTGTTACAAGAATTACTTTTTTCATTTTGTTGTTGAAATAAAATTTAAGTGCGTAGGTTAATATGCATCCAAAGATAAAATAATGATAGACAATATGAATGGATTTTTTGCGTAGCGGCCCCACCTCGCTCTGTCATTGACACACGCGCAGCCACCCTGTACCTAACCTGATAATTTGTGCTATAATTCTATCACTTCCGCTAAAGCAGGCAGCTTAATATTAATGCCTGCTTTGATAAATTTTTCCAACGCTTCTTCTTTATCAATCTTAATAACCGGGAAAGTATCATAATGTATACCGATCACATTATTGCAGTTGATAAATTTGGTAGCTTTAATAGCATCGTCGATCCCCATAGTATAATTGTCTCCGATTGGAAGGAATGCCCATTCCAGGTTTTCATCTTCCAACAATTTCATGTCGTAGGTAAGAGCCGTATCGCCGGCAAAATAAATATTTTTACCTTCCGAATAAATTACAAAACCAGCTGGGTTGCCGCCTGCCGCTCCATCAGGCATGGTGCTTGAGTGAATGGCATTCACCATTTTAACCCGCCCGAAATCAAAGTTAAAGCCACCGCCTATGTTCATACCGTGCGCTTCAATATCATGCTTGCCCAGCCAGGTGGCAATCTCGGCTATGCAGATCACCTTGGCTCTGCTGCTTTTCTGAATGGCTATCAGGTCGGCGACATGGTCGCCGTGGCCGTGCGATACCAGGATATAATCTGGCTTAAGGCTATGGATATCGATATGCTTAGCCGCCGGGTTTGGCGTAATAAAAGGATCGAACAGTAGTTTCTTCCCCTCAGTTTCAATCATAACGGTTGATTGACCGTAATATGTTGCTTTCATATATGGTATGATTTATGAAAATATCGAATAATGAATGTCCAACACTGAATAATGAAGTCAATAAATTTCGATATTCAATATTCAGTGTTCGATATTATTGTTACTTCCCAAACATTCCGCCCAAACCGCCTAACATATCCTTGGTCACGGCGCTCATTTCGCTTTGACTCACGTTTTCGGCTTGCTCCAGGGCTTTGTTCACGGCAATAGTTACCAATTCCTCTATCTCTTCCCTATCGGCTTCTTTAAAAAAATCCGGGTCTATGTTGATAGACTTGATCTGTTTGTTGCCGGTAGCCGTAACGCTGATCTTACCACCCTCGGCCGTACCGGTTACACTGATGGCATCCAGGCGCTGTTTAACTTCGCCTGCTTTTTGTTGTATTTCGAATAGTTTGTCGAACATAATACCCTAACCCTCTAAAGGGGGAATAATTATCAATGAATATATAATAAGGCCTCCACCGTTACTCCCCCTTTAGGGGATCGGGGGGCTAATCATCACTCGTATCGCCATTACCCTTATAGGCGCTCTTGCGCACAATCGGCATACCGGTGATCTTAAACAGATCGTCCAGTTTTAACAAACTACCGTTGGATAAGTTTGTGAGCATTACTATAACAATATCGTCTTTAATATCTCTTAAATAAATGTGGCGAAAACCGTGCCACCAGCCGGTATGGTAAATAACCTGTTTGCCTGGTGCCTCAAATATTCGCCAGCCGTAACCATAATTAAAGTGACCATGCACCCAGGGATTACGCGGCACATAGGCCGAGTCCATAGTAGATTGTTTCAGCAGCTTACCGGCACGCAGGGCGCGGTCAAATATCCACAGATCGCCAACGGTGCTGTAAACGCCTTTGTCGCCCACGGGGCCATCCAGGAAGTTCTGCGCTACCGAGTAACGCCATTGCCCCCGGTCGTGCCCAACTACGTCGACCGGTATTTTCTCGTAGTCGGCTTTCGAGTAAACATCGGTATGCAACATCCCGGCGGGCAAGAACACGTTCTCTTTCATGTACTGTGAATACGGCATGCCGGTAACTTTTTCGATGATGGACCCCAGCACCATAAAGTTGGAGTTGTTGTACAGGAAAGTTTTGTTAGGCGCATTAAAGCGTGCGGGTTTGTATTTGGCAATCATAGCCATAGCGCCCTGATTGCTGAGGCCAATTTTTTGTATGCGATGCTCTTTGCGGTAAATGTCATCAACAAAGTAAACATAATTCATCATGCCCGAGCGGTGAGTAAGCAGCAGGCGGATAGTCACGCCCGCATACGGGAAATCGGGGTAGAAATCGCGTACATCCTGGTCAAGCTTGATCTTGCCTTTTTCCCACAGCTGCAGGATAGCAGTGCCGGTCATAGTTTTGGTAATAGATGCCAGCTCGAAACGCGAGCCAATTTTTAAGCTGTCGCGATGCAGATAATCCGCCCAACCAATAGCGTTTTCGTAAATGATCTTGCCATGCTTGGCTACCAGGATATTGCCATTAAAACCACGGGTTTTATGCAAGTTTTTAATAAACTCGTCAATACGTTTATCGCCCTTTTTAGGGTTGTATGACAACAGTGCCTTGATATCTAATGGTTTGCTTTTTTCTGGTGATCCTGATAATGAACTTCCTTTGTCGCTGCCGGATGAGCAGGCTGATAAAAAAAGCATGGACATGGTAAACGTCAGCAGGCATTGTTTCAATAAACTCATAAATAAATAACTGTCGGGGTAAATGAATTGCGAAAATTGTAAAATATAACCCGCGCTGAAAGTAAAGTTTTAAACATTTTTGTTGTTTTAGTTGATAACCCTGGTTACATTTAGGGTATAAACCCTCAACCCAGCCGTTATGAAAACCTGTCACAGATTCTTGTTAACATTGACGTTCCTTATTTGTTCGGCGGTTTTGTTTGCGCAGAACAAAAACCCCGGGGTAGACAGCCTTTTGAAGCAAGGCGTAGCCCTGAATGATGCCGGTAAGTTTGCCGAAGCTATTACTAAATATGATGAAGCGCTAAAGATCGAGCCTAATAACATGACGGCACTTTATGAAAAAGGATATACGCTTTCGGTATCAGGCAAGGCTGATGAAGCTATACCGTGTTTTGAAAAAGTTATAGCTTCGCGACAAATGCCCAATGCATACGTCGCATTAGCAAATATCTATGATACCCGCGGCGATTTTACACAAGCCGAAAAGTATTACACGCAGGGCATAGCCGCCTACCCTAATTATGGAAGCTTATGGTACAACCTGGGCTTATGCTATCTTCATCAAAAGAAATATGAGCAGGCAGGGGCTGCGGCGGTAGAGTCAATAAAGATCAACCAGAAACATGTTGCCAGCTACCAGATATATGGGTTTGCTAACTACTTTCAGGGCAAAAACGCTATGGCCTTATTGGGCCTCTCTAATTTTTTGATGCTTGTACCGCCCATACAACAAGGCAGGGTGGCCAGCGCTATTGTTAAACAAATTTTAAACGCCAAGCCCGATGCAAAAGCTGAACCTATGGCCAAAATGCAGCAGGAAATCATCGCTAAAGCAGTGGCATCGGCTACTGTGGGTAAAACCGATCTCAAAGGTGCAGATTCAGTAAGCTTACAGTTAAAATCGGCTTTTAAAGCTATTAACGAACAATCGGCTCAATATAAGTCAGCATTCTTTGAAAAATATTTTGGTGACTTTTTTGGCGCACTGGCGAACTCTGATCATATGGATGTATTTACCCGGGTGATTACTGTAGGTTTGTGGCCACAGGAAAATGTGATTTGGTTAGGTACCCACATAGACGGATTGAAGACTTATGACGCCTGGAAAAGTTCGCAAACAAGAGTTATTCAATAAGGATTCGATAAACGGGGCTGACAAACTTTTACACAGGTTGCCCGTTACTAAAACGATGAAATAACACATGAAAACAACTTATCTTGTACTAACAGCTTTTAGTTTACTAACCATAACCCAATCCTTTGCACAATCGGACGATGCGGCGACCAACTATAAAACCGCGCTCAAACTGGTTAATAGCAATAAAGGCACCGAGGGCATTCCGTATTTGGAGAAGGTTATTAAAACACAATCTAACTACACCGACGCTGCTTATAGTTTGCTGGGCAGTATTTACGACAAAAGCAATCAGCCGCAAAAGGCTATAGCTACGTATAAGGACGGCCTGAAGGCGTTTCCGCAGGATCAAAACCTGAACTTTAACCTGGGGATAGCCTATTTCCGCGACAAACAATATGCGCAAGCCGAACTGGCCGCTATCGAAGCTATCAAGATCGACCCAAAACATGCCAACAGCCAACGCCTTTACGGACTGGTAACTTTCCACCAAAACAAACGGGCCAATGCGCTGCTGGCCTTCTGTAATTTCTTGCTGCTCGACCCTGCCGGAGATAAAAGCGATGAAGCCATTACCAATATGCAAAGCATTCTGAAAGGCGGGGTATTGAAAGCAGCAGGAGCGCCAACCAGGTTGCCGCCTGCCGAAGCTAAAGAAAATGCAAAATTCAACGCCATTATATCAGCCAGCGTAAAATCAGGTAAAGCCAAAAAACTAACAGGCAGTACATTGCTTGAATATCAGCTTAAAACCATCTTTACGCAGATTGGGCAAATATCAGCCGCAAAACCCAACAAAAACTTCTTTGACACTTTCTATGCCGATTACTTTTATAAACTGGCTCAAAGCGGGAATGTACCCTTGTTTGTGAAACTTATACAAACCAAGACCTTAGACCCGGCACTAAGTACCTGGGCCGGGGCATTTGGGCATAAGTATTAAATGTTGGTTATGCTTTTAACACTATTTATGACAAATATAACCGCAAGTGCAAAAGTATGTGTCAGGAGTGGAACGGTAAGGTGCAATGACATCGACATTGCATCCTTAAAGTGCCAGGGATTTTATAACTTGGTATAACCTCTTTTTTAACCTTCCAACACTTCGCAAGTATGCTTAGGTGGTTATACTTTATTGCTTGATATTCTTATCCGCAAAATCAAACACCTTTTTCAACAGCGGAGTAGTACGGGTACCGCCCAGGTTTTTACGTATCTCTACTTCCTGTGCAGCAATTTCGATAAACAGTCCCTCGATAGCTTTTTGTGTGGCATAGTTAGCTATATCCGGATTTAGCTTCTTTACAAAAGGTATTTTATTGTAGGTGGTAGCTAAGGTGCCGTAATATCTGGTGGCGTTTACTTTATCTAAACTTACTTTAATAACCGGCTTGAATTTGGTGGTCAGCTCATTGGTTGTTGTCCGTTCAAAGTATTGTGTTGCCGCATCTTGCTGGCCAAGCAGGATATTGGTCACATCCTGTAAGGTCATTTTTTTGATGGCGCTTACAAAAATTGGGGCGGCCTGTTTCGCGGCATCTTCGGCAGCTCGGTTTAAAGATAGGATTGCATCGTCGCATACTTTATTCAACCCCATCCTGCGCAGGGTCTTTTCGGCTTTTTGCGCTTCAGGAGGTAGCAGGATCTTCACTGCCGCATTACCGAAAAAGCCATTTACTGCCGATAGCTTGGTAGCGCTATTAACGGTTCCTTGCTCTAAAGCTTGCTTTAAGGCTGTACCAATTTCAAGATTAGTTGGGATAACCTGGGCCAGGCCCGACAGCGTGAAACCAAAAACAAACAACGGAAGCAGCAGTAATAATTTTTTCATGACTGCAAATTAGTAAAAATCAGGATGGATTAATAGCCAAGAACGTGAATAAGGGCGAATAATAAACCGGCAATTAGGGCAGAGATTGGTATAGTGATAATCCAGGCCCAAACCAGGTTAATGGTAACGCCCCAGCGAACTGCCGATACCCGTTTGGTTAAACCCACACCGATGATTGAACCTGTGATAGTATGCGTAGTAGATACTGGGATACC
>DATCXS010000030.1:0-3592 GCA_036565645.1 Mucilaginibacter sp. | reverse complement strand
TCTTTTTTTTCTTCATCATTCCCACGTTCAAATATTCGTTGAATAATTGCTTTGGATTGCTTCTGCCAGTCTATTCTATTAATATCTGTATCCCAGAACAATGCTTTACGAAGCTTAGAAAGATCAGGGCGGGCATCATCGGTAAATTTATCTTTAGCTTTTTTAAGATCATAGTAAGCTTGCAGAATGAACATTGTTCCTTCTTCTAAGCTTAGAGCATGGTCAATCTTCAATGATAAGGCTGCGCTTAATCCTCTCCGCCCTTTGGTAATTTCATTAATAACTTGCGGATATTCCTGTATAGAAATAGCGAAGGGGCCTTTTTTCAAATTCCTCTTTTTCAATTCCCGCTCTAAGATTAGACCTGGATGGATGCTTTTATATTTTTCTACAAGAATATGCATATACAAATATAAACAAAAAAGTTTATAAAATAATTTTTAGAAAAGCTAAAATAATGCTTACCTTTATAATGTATCAATTGCAGTCAACTTTTAGTTGTCCAAAAACTGGTGAGCATTCGGTGAGCATCAGCGAAAAAACTTTAAAATTAGCTTATGAGGGCATAATTCGAGTCCCGTCCATTCCGCTAAAAGCTTAAATCATTGGTTTAAGCTTTTTTTATGCCTTAAATTTCTGTTGGATCATAGTGAAACCTCTTGTATTTCATTATCATTCTTTCCAGTCTTTTAGTACTACTGTTTGCGCCTGAACCATTAAATTGTATATTTTATTATTTATAAATTTCATTCTCTGTAATGGTTCCTGTAGCTGCTTTTTAGGATGTGGTCCATCAAAATAGAAGCGCCAAAAGCTCAATATTTTTTTGGTAGACAAGTTTTTGAGAATAGTGGCAGTAAGCTCTGGATTGCCTAATATTTTATTTCTTAATCCCTGTTGAAAAAAATCAATAGCATCGGCATCCCAATGGCCTCCAATTCCAATTGAAATGATTTTTTTATAGTATAAGGTATCGTTGATATTATTTAAGCCATTAAACAAATAGATATGTTCATGAGCCACAGAAGATAAAGGCCCATCCTTGTCTGCATAAAGTTTATTTAATTGTTTAAATGAGTCAGGAAAGGCATCGAAAAACTGCAGTTGGTAATAATAACATTCATCTTTAGATGACGCAGTCGACAGCACATAAAGTTGCTTTATTTTAAGCGCTTTTAATCTTAAGCTATCATCTAAGTTATTAGGAAGATAAATAGATGATTCACCATTTGCATAATATCCCAAAAGACAGGTTAGGACAATAAAGAACCCCGTTTTCATGATTTAAGTTTCAGATAATCGGTTATTGACAACTCAAACTGAGGGTAAGAGTTTAATATTTTAAGAGACATTTTATACTTGGAACACTAATCCTGCACACATCTAAAGCCCAAATGCTCCATGCCGCTATCCTCGGTACTCTTCATACGACGGGCAACCCGGTAGCCTGAGCAATAGCTGTCATTGCATAAAAAAGACCCGCCACGGATGACGCGTTTTTTGGCGTAAGGCTCGTCGGGATCGTAACTGTCTGACGGACCTTGCGGGTCTGTCACACCTTGTGGTTTATTGATTGTTTGGTAATAGTCGTTGCGATAATAGTCTGCACACCATTCCCATACATTGCCCGCCATATCATACAGGCCATAACCGTTAGGTTTAAATGAACCTACCGGTGCGGCAAAGAAGAATTTATCTTTTAACGTATTTTTATTGGGGAAATCGCCCTGCCAGGTATTGGCTTTAGGTTTCCCGGCATCGACAGGCTCATTGCCCCATGGGTAAATGTTATTATTCAGCCCGCCACGCGCGGCCCATTCCCATTCGGCTTCTGTTGGCAGGCGTTTGCCGGCCCATTTACAATAGGCGACGGCATCATACCAGGAAATGTGTACAACCGGATAATTATCTTTCCCGTTAATGTTAGATCCTGGCCCGTGTGGATGTTTCCAGTCGGCGCCTTTTTCCCAGCTCCACCATTGACTGTAATCATTCAGATTAACAGGATGCGACGGCTGGTTAAAGATCAGCGATGCAGGCACCAGCAAGCTTTCGTCAGGCTTGGGTGTCCCAGGAGGTACTTGCTTTTTTAGCTCTTCCCAATCAGGTTTGCGCTCTGCAGTGGTCAAGTAACCTGTAGCTTTTACAAATTTGGCGAACTGGGCATTGGTAACCTCGGTAGCGTCCATCCAAAAGCCCTTAACAGTGACTTTGTGTTTAGGATATTCGTCAGGACCGGCTTGCTTGTTGTCGCCACCCATGCCGAAAGTCCCGGCTTTGATCCATACCATGCCTTTGTGGGAATGATCGCCAATGCTTTTGGTACTCATGGTTGAACCGGACAAACCCGGAAAACGCGCCGGTATATTCGACTCGCAACAAACGGCCGATTTAGCTTGCGCTACCGGTTTTTTCACTTCGGCAGACGTGTTTGTTTTTTGTTTACACGATATAATTGCAGCCGAAAAAACTATCCCCGCAAAAAATAATATTGAACTCCTTTTTAACATCCTCTCTTATCGCTAATCTATTTATTTCTTCTACCGGGCTTAGGCAATACCATGTGTGTATGTGCCCAGTTTTGCCACAGGCTGTCCATGTGTTTTACCTTGTCAGGATACTGCGCTTTCAAATCATTGGTTTCACTGTGATCCTCGGCCAGGTTAAACAGGTGCCAGTTATGGTCATTGGTAGATACCAGTTTCCAATCGCCCACACGTGCATAACGCGCTTGAAAGTGCTCATTAAATAACTCTTCATGACCGGCAACGGCCTTGCCCTTAAAGGCAGGTACAAGGCTTATGCCCGGTGTTGGCGGGATGTCATGGCCTTTGTATGTTTTAGGATAAGTAGCACCGGTCAGCTCGGCAAAAGTGGTCATAAAATCCATTACATGGCCCAACTGTTTGCTATAGCTGCCTTTGGGCGCAGTGATGCCTTTAGGCCAAAATGCGATCATTGGGGTGTGCAGGCCTCCTTCGTACGATTGCGCTTTCCATAAACGGTAAGGGGTATTGGCTACATTGGCCCAACGTTGACCAATAGACGAGTAAACCACCTCTGATCCCGGAATGTTATCTTTCTTGGTCGAGTAATCAATTTTACGACCGTCGCGGGTTTCGCTTGGGCGGTCAAAGCCGGGGCCATAGCCTGCTGCGCTTTCGGCGCTGGCGCCATTATCTGACAGGAAGACGATCAATGTATTATCCAGCTGTCCGGTTTGTTTAAGTGCGGCTATGATACGGCCAATACCCTGATCCATACAATCAACCATAGCTGCGTGTACCGCCATAGCTTGTGCGTCCCAGTCTTTATCAGGGTTGTTCTCCCATTTCAGGTCGTCATGCCAGCGTGGCGAAAGTTTCGTGGTTTTTGGGTCGATCAATCCCAGCTTGATCATTTTTTTATAACGTGTTTCACGGATAGCATCCCAGCCAACTTTATAAGTATCTTTATATTTAGCAATATCCTGCGGCTTCGCCATCAATGGCCAGTGCGGTGCATTTTCGGCTACATATAAAAAGAAGGGCTTTTTCTGTTTCGCGTAACCTTTAATATAAGCTACTGCAGTATCGTTTATCGCATCGGTATG
>DATCXS010000331.1:0-7848 GCA_036565645.1 Mucilaginibacter sp. | reverse complement strand
GCAGGGAGACGGTACTGTGGTAGCTCACGGGTTCCCGCCGCCGCCATCTTACTCTAAAGGCCAGTCATCACGTGGTGGTGCAATGAAAGACTTAACCGATGGTAAAATATACCACACCATTACTTATGGCTTAAACGCGATGGGGTCATACGCATCACAACTAAGCCCTGAAGAAAGATGGAAAGTAGTACTGTATGTTCACCATTTACAAACTTTATAAGAATTGAATTTAATGGAAACTCATAATACTATAAACGAACAATTTGAATTTAGCGGTAAGCTGAAAACCTATAGCCTGATAGCTATCATAGTAGGGGTTATAGGCATCATAGCCGGCTTTTTCCTGAATGTTGAGCGCGAGTTTGCTAACCTGCTGCTTATGGGCTACTACTTTGCCTGTGTGTGTATTGCCGGCATTTTCTTTTGTGCCGTACAATATGCCGCGCAAGCAGGATGGCCTACAGCATTTCTGCGTATACCGCAGGCTTTTGCTAAAGCATTACCCTATGCAGCTGTGATATTGATCGTAGTTATTTTCTGTGGTATTCATTTTACCCAGAAGGTGGTTACTGAAGAAGGGCATCAAACTATAACAGGTACTTACTTATATAAAGAGTGGGCCCCAAAAGCTATCACAACCCCTGGCAATGAAGCTTACAATAAAATTATTGCAGGCAAATCCGGGTTCTTAAATGTCCCTTTCTTCTTTATCCGGATGGCATTTTACCTAATTGCATACAGCATCCTGGGGTTATTGCTTGTAAAATACTCAAACAATGAGGACGAACTGGGTGGCGTGTTTAATTATAAAAAGAGCTTTAATGTATCCTGTGCATTCCTGGCAATATTTGGCTTTACGGTTCCGCTGTTTGCTTTCGATGCCATCATGTCGTTAGATGCACACTGGTTCTCGACGATGTTTGGCTGGTATAACTTTGCTGCTCTTTGGGTAAGCGGATTATCAGTGATCACTTTAGTAATCATCGTTGTACGCAAACAAGGTTACATGCAATGGGTCACTACAGATCACTTGCATAATATGGGTCAGCTGATTTTTGGCTTCTCAATATTCTGGACTTACCTGTGGTTTGCTCAGTTCTTATTGACTTACTACGCTAACATCCCTGAAGAAGCTGTTTATTTCTATAAAAGATGGGAACCTGAGTTCCAGCCATGGTTTTGGCTGAATATCGTGGTTAACTTCTTAGCCCCCTTCCTGATATTGATGTCCCGCGACTCAAAACGCGACGAGAATGTAATGAAAATAGCTTGTATCATCCTGGTTTTTGGTCACTGGCTTGATTATTACATTATGGTTATGCCTGGTACAGTAGGCCCTAAAGGCAGAGGCTTTGGTGTTCAGGAGATTGGAACTTTCATAGGATTTGCCGGTTTATTCAGCTTCCTTGTATTTAACGCCTTGAGCAAGTTTAAATCAATAGTGCCTAAAAATCACCCGTTCCTACAGGAGAGTTTACATCATCACCTATAATAATTATAAATTTGCAACTCAATACAGAATACCAAACCACCAATACAATGGCATTCAAACAAATAATAAACTATAAAAAGTTACTTGCGTTTTTAGCAGTATTTATGCTTAGCGGCGCAAATATGCTGATGGCACAAACCCCAGCCGGCGATACTGCGGACAAACCTGGTGTTAACTGGTTAGCCGTAGGCTTTTATGTACTGCTTTTCGTTGTAGTAGCAGTAGTAATTGCTATCATCGGCCGGATATTAAAAGTATATGAACTTAGTCAGCAGATCCACGGTAAAAAAGGCATCAACTGGAATAATGTCATGGGTTTTTGCTGCCTGATATTTTTGGTAGTGGGTATGTACGCTGCTTACTGGGAATTTACCGAGCAAGGCAGCATGAGCTTACCCGAGGCTGCTTCAAAACACGGTGTAAGGATAGATGCCATGTTCCTGGTAACAACCATCATTACCATGATAGTTTTTGTTGCCACCCAGGTATTGTTGTTCACCTTTTTGTTCAGATATAGACATTCTGAAAAACGCAGAGCTTACTTCTACCCTCATAATAATACCATTGAGAAGGTTTGGACCATTATTCCGGCTGTAGTTTTAACTATCCTGGTGATCTTTGGTTTCTTTACCTGGCAGGATGTTGAAAACAGCACAGACGTTAAAGGACAGCCTGCATCAATAAACATTGATCTTACCGGCCATCAGTTTGCCTGGGAGATCCGTTATGCCGGGCCGGATGGTGTATTGGGTAAAAAAGATTTCAGATTAACCGGAGGTGCCAACAAGTTAGGTATCGATTTTAAAGATAAAAACAGCATGGACGATTTACAGGCAGATACCCTGGTGTTACCTGTAAACAAAACAATACGCTTAAACATATTTGCACAGGACGTAATACATAGCGTTTATATGCCACATTTCAGAGTACAGCAAAACGCGGTACCTGGTTTGCCAACCTTCTTCAAATTCACACCTACTATTACTACCGAAGAAATGCGCAGAAAAGTAGATGATCCGAAATTTGAGTACCTGCTTTATTGTAACAAAATTTGCGGAAGCAGCCACTACAACATGCAACGAGTGGTACGTGTTGTTACACAGGACGAGTACAATCAATGGGTAGCCAAATTGAAACCTTACTTAACCCCGGCGTTAAGAACAGAGTTGAAACTGGCATCAGCAGATCAGAATAAAAGTATTAAACAAAATAGGTTAGCGTTAAACAATTAATTAGCGATTATGTCAACATTATCAGTTCACGATCACGGAGTAGCACATCACGAAGAGGGTCACGAGCATCACCACGATACATTTCTGACTAAATATGTATTTAGCCAGGATCATAAAATGATTGCCAAGCAATTCCTGATCACAGGTATTACTATGGCCGTTATTGCCATGCTGTTATCTATCCTGTTCAGGATCCAGTTAGCATACCCTGATAAAGCATTTCCTTTATTAGAAACTTTATTGGGCCGTTTCGCTCCCGAAGGTCGTTTAGATCCGGAGTTTTACCTGTCATTAGTTACCATCCACGGTACTATCATGGTATTCTTTGTGTTAACTGCCGGCTTGAGCGGTACTTTCAGTAACTTATTGATCCCATTGCAAGTAGGTGCCCGCGATATGGCATCGCCATTCATGAACATGCTTTCATACTGGTTCTTCTTTACCGCTTGTGTAATCATGTTATCCTCTTTCTTTATACAGAAAGGCCCTGCCGGAGCCGGTTGGACCGTCTATCCGCCGCTGTCTGCATTGCCAACTGCGATGAAAGGTTCGGGCCTGGGTATGACCTTGTGGTTAATCAGCATGATATGCTTCGTGGCCTCATCATTAATGGGTGGTATCAACTACGTTACTACCATATTGAATATGCGTACCAAAGGCATGGACCTTTGGAAAATGCCTTTAACCGTATGGTCGTTTTTCTTAACTGCTATCCTGGGTATCTTATCATTCCCGGTATTAGTAGCAGGCATTGTATTATTAATTTTCGACCGCAGTTTCGGTACCAGTTTCTATTTAGCAGACATTGTTGTTAACGGTCAGGTTATGCCTTTTGAAGGTGGTAGCCCAATCCTGTTCCAGCACTTGTTCTGGTTCCTGGGTCACCCGGAAGTATATATCGTAATTATGCCTGCAATGGGTATAGCATCCGAGGTTATGTCAGTAAACTCACGTAAACCAATCTTTGGTTATCATGCGATGGTTTACTCGCTTATCGGTATCACTGTGTTATCATTCATTGTATGGGGGCACCACATGTTTGTTACGGGTATGAATCCGTTCCTGGGCGGTGTATTCATGATAACGACGCTGATTATTGCAGTGCCATCGGCGGTAAAAACATTTAACTGGCTGGCTACTTTATGGCGCGGTAATATCAGGTTTACGCCAGCTATGTTGTTCGCCATAGGTATGGTGTCATTCTTTATCTCTGGTGGTTTAACAGGTATTTTCTTAGGTAATGCTGCATTAGATATTAACCTGCATGATACCTACTTCGTTGTTGCTCACTTCCACCTGGTAATGGGCTCGGCAGCGATATTTGGTATGTTGGCCGGTGTTTACCACTGGTTCCCAAAGATGTTTGGCAGAATGATGGGCGAGAAATTAGGTTATCTGCACTTTTGGATAACTTTTATCGGCGCTTATCTGGTATTCTTCCCAATGCACTTTATGGGTCTTGACGGTGTGCCGCGTCGTTACTACGCATTTACAGAATTTGCTTCAATGCAGCGCTGGTTGTCAGTAAACGTATTTATCACCTGGTCTGCTATTATGGCGGCTTGTGCCCAGGTAGCGTTTATCTTTAACTTTATACATTCAATATTCTGGGGTAAAAAAGCAACTCAAAATCCTTGGGACGCAAATACTTTAGAGTGGACAACCCCTGTTGAACGTTTACACGGTAACTGGCCCGGCGAAATTCCAAGCGTTTATCGTTGGCCATATGATTATAGCAAACCCGGAGCAGAACATGATTTTATACCGCAAACTACTCCGCTTTCAGAAACTATGAGCTCAAATGTGCCTCATGATTTTGAAGATAATCCTGCAGGTTTAGAAGCGTTGAGCAATTGGTCAAGTACACAAAAAGCAAACGAAGAAGTAAAATAATATAATTTACCGATCTGATCTTTTTAGGGTATCTGTACCTGATGTAAGTCGAAAGTTAAAAGTCTTAAGTCAAAAAGTGAAAAGCTTACTCAGGACTAAAGGCTCAGGACTCAAGACTAACAGAGACAGATACCCTATTTTATTAGAAATTTTCAATGAGCAATCCCAAATCGAAAAACAGATTCAGAAAGACAAACCTTATAAGTGTCGCTCTGCTTTTTGTATTGATATTGGCGGGTGGTGTTGTGCGCAGCACCGGCTCTGGTATGGGTTGCCCTGACTGGCCTAAATGCTTTGGCTGTTTAGTGCCGCCTACGTCAGTATCTGATTTGCCGGCTAACTACAAAGAAAAATACGTAGAAGGCCGCATGGAGAAAAATCAGCGCTTTGCTAAAACACTGGATGTATTTGGTTATACCGATCTGGCCCGCCGCCTGCGCGCGGACAAATCTATTCTGATCCCTGAAGAGTTTAACGCTGCCAAGACCTGGACAGAATATGTTAACCGGTTACTTGGCGCATCGTCAGGCATATTGTTACTGCTTACTGCCATTTACTCTTTCAGCTATCGCGACGTCAATAAGTTGATCCCCTTTTTAAGCGTATTCAATTTGCTGCTGATATTTTTTCAGGCCTGGCTTGGCTCAATCGTGGTATCAACCAACCTGGTATCATGGATAGTGACGGTACACATGCTGCTGGCTTTAGCCATACTGGCAATAGCTATCACCACCTATCATCTGGCCAAAGTAAGCGGCAGGCCAGATTTAAGAATTAATGCTATTACGCGTATTGTAACGGTGCTGGCCCTGGCAATCAGTGTTCTTCAAATAACATTTGGTACCGAGGTGCGCGAAAAGATCGACGCGGTATCGGCCCGTTTTCAGGGCGGCTATCGTAATGAATGGATCAAGAATGCCGGCGATATATTTACTCATCACCGCGATCTGGCTATCCTGGTATTGGTGGTCAACGTGCTATTATATGCTTTAATTCGCAGGGCGTTTAATAAACATTCATTGCAGCAGCAAATCATGAGCTTCACTTTCCTGATGCTGATCCTGCAAATTGTTACCGGAATCCTGTTGTCATACTTAGCCTTGCCGCCTTATGCGCAAGCCGTACATATATTACTGGCGAGCCTTATTTTTGGCGCCCAGTATTATTTGATGCTTAATTTATATAAATCAGTTAACATACACGTGGGGCGCAAATGACAAGGGGCGATTTTTCAAAACTGATTAAATTCAGGCTGACCTTTTTGGTAGTTTTTTCGGCATCGATATCATTTATCATCGCTGTAAAAGCTAATGGAGGTAACACCTGGGGGTCGTTATACAGTATCACCATGTGGGTTAACTGGCTTAAGTTGGTTGCCGGTGGCTTTTTAGTTACAGCTGCGGCTAACTGCTTTAACGAAGTTATTGAAGTAGATTTAGACAGGCTCATGAAACGTACCATGGACCGCCCGATGCCTGCGGGGCGCATGACTACCGGCCAGGGTTTGGTATTAGGTTTAGGCATGGGCATGGCCGGAACTTATCTGTTAGGAAGCCTGAATATACTTACAGGGCTACTTTCGGTACTCTCGATATTATTATATGCATTTGCTTATACGCCGCTAAAACGCAAATCGCCGGTGGCGGTGTTTGTGGGGGCAATACCGGGCGCTTTACCTGCCCTGATAGGCTATGTGGCCGGACAGCCGCATGGCCGTATAGATGAGATTGCGTTAATATTATTCTCGATACAATTTGTGTGGCAGTTTGTGCATTTCTGGGCCATAGCCTGGGTATTGGACGACGATTATAAACTGGCCGGGTTTAGATTACTGCCTACGCAAAAACGCGACAGGGGCAGTGCTATTATAACCGTAATATTTGCGATTATTTTGTTGCCGGTAAGTCTGCTGCCAACTATTTACCACTATGGCGGTTACTATGTGGGCGGGGTATCGTTGGTATGCAGTTTAATATTTTTATACCAGGCTATTGACCTGTTGCGCACATTGCAAATTAAAGAAGCGCGCAAGCTGATGTTTGGATCTTTTTTTTATTTGCCGGTGGTGCAGTTAATGTTTTTATTTGATTTTATAGCGAAGTGATGATGGCGATGATACAGCAAGAAGATAAGGTAAACCTGGGTGCTAAAAAGTTTGTGATGTGGATATTCATATTCTCGTCATTCATGCTTTTTGCGGCTTTAACCAGCGGGTTTATTGTTTACATAGGCGGCAGCAGTGCACATGGGCTTAACCTTACGTTGCCTGCATCTTTCAGATATAGTACACTGGTATTAATTATCAGCAGCGTTACCTTGTTTATGGCCTCAAAGGCGGCCAAAAGGCTTGAGTTTGCAAAGCAAACCAGTTTGCTTTGGGTTACTATAGGCTTGGGGGTGTTGTTTTTAGTATTGCAGGTTTATGGTTGGTACACGCTGGCCTACAAAATGCATATCTACCTGGTTGACCCTAACGCAACCCGTTCTTTTGTTTATGTAATGACTTTTTTGCATTTACTGCACATTCTTGGGGGCCTGGCCTGGCTTATCAGTGCAGTAAGCGGCAGCATAAAACGTATACCACAGGCAAGAAATTTATATAGAATGGAGATGACATCTATTTTTTGGCATTTTCTCGATATTATATGGATTTATCTGTATGTTTTTTTACTTTTGAACCAATAAATTTATAACTCTATAGCTAAAACAAATGAGTGCAGCAGTATCACAAATAGATGAAATAAAAACAACACCATGGTCGGGCGGAAAATCGCCGTATAATGTTGAGTATGGTAAAATAATGATGTGGTTTTTCCTCCTGTCGGATGCCTTTACCTTTTCGTCATTATTAATCTCTTACGGAGCCTTGCGCTTCAGCGCCAGCACATGGCCTGCCGCCGATGTGGTATTTAAGGTGTTTCCGGGGGTGTCAGAAAATGCACCATTAGTGTTTGTAGGTTTAATGACCTTTATCCTCATTCTAAGCTCGGTTACTATGGTACTCGCGGTTGAAGCCGGCCATCGTATGGCGCGTAAAGAAGTAGTGATGTGGATGATCCTTACCGTTATCGGCGGTTTGATGTTCCTGGGCTGCCAGGCAGCAGAATGGGCCCACTTGCACAGCGAAGGCTTTTGGTGGTCAAGCATCCCCGATAATGAAACACTCAAAGAATTCTTTAACGGCAACATAACGGCTGCCTCGCAAACATCGGCGCATCAGTTTGCTAACCT